>JAKUTG010000182.1:0-4804 GCA_022447905.1 Pseudomonadales bacterium
TTGAAGTATGGTTGGCATTGGACTGTTATTGCTATTGAAGTATGGTTGGCATTGGAGTGTTATTGCTATGGATACCTTTGCGACAGACACCAGGTCTTGGGACCATACTCAATGCGATCCTGGTATCTGCGGCAATTGGTTTGTTTCTACCATTTCTGCCCACGCCGGATTTGTTGCTGCTCCAGCTAATCCAATCCGCTGCGGGCGTGCTTCTTGTTGGGATGGGAAGCGGTTTCTACCTAATAGCTAATCTCGGACCTGGACCGCGTGACGGGTTAATGACAGGGTTGCAGCGCGTTACTCAACTCCCCATCGCGTGGGTTAGAACTTTGCTCGAGGTAACGGTCGTTATACTGGGCTGGCTATTGGGTGGTACAGTGGGAATTGGAACGCTCATGTTTGCATTTGGGATCGGTCCTGCAGTTGCTATCGGGTTGTACTCTGTGTCTCGTCTATCGAAGCAAAGGGACTAGTAGACTTATACTCCATTATGCGCCAATCAAATAATGAACCGTTGAAAGAGAAGCATTTTTACTGGATGAAGCAGGCAATAGAGCAAGCTAAAAAGGCTGCTACCCGTGGAGAAGTACCCATAGGTGCAGTGTTGGTGGATCTTGAGAGCGGGGAGCTTCTCAGCTCAGGATTCAACCGGCCTATTGGCGTTAACGATCCAACCGCTCATGCGGAAATCATGGCCCTGCGCCAAGCGGCAAAGCTGCGGAAGAACTATCGGCTACCGGGTACTGCTCTATATGTTACGATCGAGCCCTGCACTATGTGCGTTGGGGCATTGGTACATGCCCGCGTAGACTTGGTTGTATTCGGAGCACGGGAGCCCAAGGCTGGGGCTGTAGTTAGCAGTAAACAGTTGTCAGAGGAATCTTTTTACAATCATAGGCTGAGCTATCTAGAGGGTATAATGGCAGAGGAGTGTGGGGCTGTTTTGACTGACTTTTTCGAAAGAAAGCGGAACGCAAATTAACCGCGCTTAAGGGTTTGAGAAGGGGATCGTTGAAATCTCCATTCGTTAAGGTGGTCGCTTAGCAGTTTTTCCTGAATTCCTGATTCAAATCGATTATTATGGCACCTTGTTAGTGCAATACGCTTAGTAAGTCTTCACGATCTGGCGGCCGGGAACCAGTCTCAATGCAAGCGATGTTTGGAGCGACAGCTCTTTCTGCATTCAAGTCCACAAACTTACTCCGCTCACTCCGAACCTCTCTTCCCTCAGTAGAATCTCTTTCCGCCCAGTTTGTTCACTTTGTTGACTGTGAAGCAGATTTTGTGGCCGCCGAATCGGCGGAAATGATTTCGCTTCTTGAATACGGCCCCAAACCGAGCGGCGTCTCAAAAGAAGAGTCATTAGGTAGCTCGATTCGGCTGGTGATACCGCGTCCCGGCACTATCTCACCATGGTCAAGCAAAGCGACGGACATTCTCCATAATTGCGGGTTAACACAGGTTTGCCGTATTGAGCGGGGGACTCTTTTTCGTATCAATACTAAAAATCTGCTAGACGAGCGTGACATGCATCTGCTTGATTCATTTCTTCATGATCGCATGACCCAAATTGTTCTCAATGACATTGAGAGCGCGGCTATATTGTTCGATTCCGCCGATCCGACGCTGATGCAATCGGTAGATATTTTGGCCCAGGGTAAATCGGCTTTGCTTAAAGCTAACGTCGCCATGGGGCTGGCTCTAGCCGATGAAGAAATCGATTACCTATTTGACAGGTTTGGCCAGCTGAAAAGAAACCCGACTGATATTGAATTGATGATGTTTGCGCAGGCTAACTCGGAACACTGCCGCCATAAGATATTCAACGCGAGTTGGAATATCGATGGGAAGCACCAGGACAAATCCCTGTTCACTATGATTCGTAACACCCATCGACAATCTCCCAGCGGTGTATTGTCCGCTTATACTGACAACGCGGCGGTCATTAATGGGCACTATGGTGAACGGTTTTTCCCGGCTCCCGAGTCTAAGCAGTACACCTTTACCCCTGAAGCGATTCACATTCTGATGAAGGTAGAAACCCATAACCATCCAACCGCAATTGCCCCATTTCCAGGTGCATCAACAGGGTCAGGAGGAGAAATTCGCGATGAGGGGGCGACAGGGCTCGGGGCTAAACCGAAGGCGGGTTTGACCGGTTTTAGTGTGTCAAATCTTTACTTACCGGACTTACCCCAGCCCTGGGAAGAATACCACGGGAAACCAGGCCATATCGCCTCGGCGTTAGACATCATGCTTGAAGGCCCGATTGGCGGAGCGGCGTTTAATAACGAGTATGGAAGACCTAATCTGTGTGGTTACTTCCGCACATTTGAAGAGACTGTCATTAATGAAGCCGGCGATCCAGAGGTACGTGGCTATCATAAACCCATCATGATTGCTGGGGGTATCGGTAATATTCGTGAACCTCACGTTGAGAAGGGGGAGATCGAAGTTGGAGCACAGTTAATTGTGCTTGGCGGACCAGCAATGCTGATCGGACTAGGGGGTGGCGCAGCATCCTCCGTTACCTCAGGCGCTGGAAACGAAGACTTGGATTTTGCTTCTGTGCAGCGAGACAACGCCGAAATGGAAAGGCGTTGCCAGGAAGTCATCGACCAATGTTGGCAGTTGGGTGTTGCCAACCCGATTACCTTCATACATGACGTCGGCGCAGGGGGATTGTCAAATGCTTTGCCGGAATTAGTTAAGGATGGCAGTCGCGGTGGCGTATTTGAGTTACGCGATATTCCCATTGCTGAATCGCAAATGTCACCTCTAGAAATTTGGTGTAACGAAGCCCAGGAGCGCTATGTATTAGCGGTCAATTCGGCCAACATTGAGAGCTTTGGCGCAATATGCCGCCGTGAGCGGTGCCCATACGCGTTGGTTGGACAGACAACAGAAGAGAAACATATTCGGTTACACGATCGTCACTTCAACAATAATCCTATCGACCTTCCTATGGACTTGTTGTTCGGTAAAACCCCAAAAATGCATCGGAAGGTTAAGTCCGGACAGGTGTTTGCAGGTGAGTTTGAAACCACCAGAATTAACTTCGAAGAAGCGGTGAAAAGGGTGCTGTCGTTGCCGACCGTGGCTAGTAAGAATTTTCTAATAACTATTGGTGATCGGACTATTTCCGGGCTGGTACACCGAGACCAGATGGTTGGCCCCTGGCAGGTACCTGTGGCAGACGCGGCCGTAACAGCGAGCTCCTATAAAGCTTATAGCGGGGAGGCTATGGCTATGGGAGAACGAACTCCGCTCTCGCTGTTTAACGCAGCGGCGTCAGGGCGTATGGCGATTGCTGAAGCCGTCACAAACAGCATCAGTACCGATGTCCGCAATCTGGGAGACATCAAACTGTCAGCTAATTGGATGGTGGCAGCCGGGCATGGTTCTGAAGATGCGAAGCTGTATGAAACGGTAAAGGCGGTTGCCACGGAGTTGTGCCCACAACTTGGTATTTGTATACCGGTTGGTAAGGATTCGATGTCTATGCGCACTGTTTGGGAGGATGATGGCGAACAGCAAAGTAACACTGCTCCGCTTTCTCTAATAATCTCCGCTTTCGCTCCTGTAGGAGATATCCGCAGAACAATCACTCCACAGCTACGCATGGATAAAGGGCTGTCCTCCCTGTTACTGATCGATCTGGCACGTGGCAAGAATCGATTGGGCTGCTCGGCGCTTGCCCAGGTTTTCAGGCAAATGCAGGGTGCTGTTCCCGATCTTGACGAGCCTACTGACTTAATCAGGTTATTTGAATTTGTTCGTGAATGTCGGGAGCGAGATTTGTTACTGGCCTATCACGATCGCTCTGACGGTGGGCTGTTTGCGACGGTGATGGAGATGGCCTTTGCTGCGCACTGTGGGGTGGATATAGCAATACAAACGGAAGAATTAATTCCTGTCCTGTTCGCAGAGGAACCGGGTGCGGTCATTCAGGTGTGCGACAGTCAGTACAACAGCATTCAAGAGCTTGCAGTTTCGCACAAACTGGATGACTGTCTACAAGTTATTGGCACCCCTAATAATAGCGGTGTTGTTACTGTCAATGATGGAACCGAGCAGGTGTACTCAAGTACTCGAGTTGATCTGCAGCGCATCTGGTCCGCCACCAGTTACCATCTGCAAAGTATTCGAGACAATTCAGACTGTGCACAAGAAGAGTACGACCACATACTACAGAGCGATGACCCAGGAATGAATGTGGTACTTAGTTTCGATGTTAATGAGGATATTTCCGCACCGTACGTTAATGTGGCCTCGAGACCACAAATAGCTGTAGTGCGGGAGCAAGGAGTTAATGGTCAGACTGAAATGGCGGCCGCCTTTGATCGGGCAGGGTTTGCAGCCATCGATGTACATATGACTGACTTAATTGAAGGCAGAGTAACGCTCAATCAATTCAAGGTGTTGGTTGCCTGCGGTGGGTTTTCCTATGGAGATGTACTTGGTGCTGGTGGTGGTTGGGCAAAATCTATTTTGTTCAATGAAAGCTTACGTCGTCAGTTTGCCGACTTTTTCGAACGAACTGACACTTTAACACTAGGAGTTTGTAACGGCTGCCAAATGGTGTCTTTATTGCAAGAATTAATTCCTGGCGCTGAGCAATGGCCGCGTTTTGTGCGTAATCGATCAGAACAATTCGAGGGAAGGTTCAGCTTGGTTAGGGTGGAAGTATCAAATTCAATGTTTCTCTCTGGAATGGCAGGCTCGAGGTTCCCCTTAGCAGTGGCCCATGGCGAAGGACGAACCGAGTTTGCGAGCATTACCGATAGCCAAGTTATTGAACGCT
>JAKUTG010000183.1:0-4755 GCA_022447905.1 Pseudomonadales bacterium
GTAGGGCTCGGTTAGAGAATAAGGCGTGTACATCTGTTTGCTGCGTGCCGCAAGTGCTGGATCGTCAAACGGAATGAACGTGGCACACAGGGGGTCCATAGGAATACCGCGAGCAGTGTGTGGAATAGGTTGAGTCGGATAAACAATTTCACCCGGCACATCTGTTTCCGTAGGCACTGCCGTTTCCACCATCGGGAATAACGGCTGCCCACTATCTCGATGCCACATATAAAACAGGCAGTTCTTACCGCCGGCAGCAACGCCCTTTATGATATCGCCTTCTTCGTTGGAGATATTAAACAACAAGGGGCCAGTGACATGATCCCAGTCCCACAGATCGTGATGCACCGCTTGGTAGTACCACGCGAGTTCTCCTGTATCCATATCAAGAGCAATCGTGGCATTTGAAAAAAGATTCGCACCCGCTCGCGCCGAACCGTCATAGTCCGGTGACGGGTTACCGGCGTTGACGTAAACGAGTCCCAGTTCAGTATCAATAGCCGGCGGGGTCCAAACCCCCCCACCAGCACGTTGACCTGTACCCCATGTGCTTTGGGCTATTTCCCAGCCGGAGTCACTGGGAGTTTGGGGGATAGTGTTAAATACCCATTCGACCGTTCCGGTTTCTACATCAATTCTGATTACCAGGCCACCGGGTATATGACCTTCCGATAATGCGGCGGCCACGTACATTTTTCCGTCGTGAATTGTAGGAGGCGTGGTCAGACGGTAGCCCAGACTTATCGGATCCGTATTCACCGAATAGACATCCGGGTACTTAAAGTTAAGCGCCTCGGCAATCACTTTCAATACTCCGGTATCTCCGAAGGATCGGATGGCTTCACCATTACCAGCATCGAAAGCATAAAGGTCTGCACCTCGGTAGGCATAAACCCTGCCCTCTGCGTAGGTAGAACCACGCACAGGGCCTCCTGCTGAGCCCGCATCCAATGGTCGTCGCCACAACTCTTCGCCTGAGGTAGCATCGAGAGCAAACATTGTGTTGCGCGAGTGCAAGAACATGACTCCGCTAACAACCAATGGCGTGGCCTGGGTGATGTCGTCCTGAGGACCAGGCGAGAATGTCCAGGCTTCCAGCAGTTGTTCCACATTGGATTTGTTAATCTGATCCAGTTCTGCATAACGACTATTATGAATATTGAGATTCTGGCTGGGCCAGTCATAGGAGCCCGATTGGGCATCCAGCAAACTGGGGCTAGTTACTAATAAGAGAAGAAGTGTTCTTATATAGCTCATTAAGTTCTCCTTACTATAAAACATGGTTTGTCTATCCCGGAGCCCTTGCTGTACGGAATGCGCTTGGTAAGGCGACGCTGGCCGTAGCAGTGCCGACAGTCTTGAAAAATCTCGTCTTTTTAAGGGAGGCACAAAAGACGCTCCTTTATTTTTTAGAACCGTTTCCGTGAGATTATCAGCACTTAATTTCTAAACCAAGGGCCGTCAACAGAGCAGCCTATGCTGAATATAGGCAAGATAACTAAATTGTACTGAAAGTACGAATAGGCTATGGTCTAACCATTGAATTTGAAATTTTCAGGGAGCTTCCCATGAAAAAAATTAGTACATTGATTTTATTCGGTTTTTCCAGTTTCTGTGCAGTATTGGTCTTTGCCCAGGATTACGAAATTCCCCGGACGCAGTGGGGGCAGCCTGACCTGCAAGGGGTATGGAATTTTTCTTCCAACGTTCCAATGCAACGGCCTTCCCGATTTGGTGAAAGACAGTTTCTTACAGAGGAAGAAATCGCCGAAGCCGCGGTAAGCCGGGCAACTGCTGATGCCAATTCCGATGGGGCATTGCCTATCGAAGGCGTGGACGGGTCATACAATGATTTCTGGATAGAGAGTGCAGGTATTGGTGGCAACGTAAGAACCTCGCACATTATTTCCCCCTCTGACGGACGTTTGCCTCCCATGGCGGAAGGGGCGGCCATACAGAGGGGCGTATACGGAGGTAGTACTACAGGAGCCTCGCGGCCAGTTCGTATTTCTGCGGGAGGCATCGGCACTGATGGACCGGAAGACCGGGGACTGTCTGAGCGCTGTATTATCGGATTTAACGCGGGACCACCGTTTGTGCCTAGCTTGTACAACAACAATGTGCAGATTTTCCAGAGTAAAGACACCGCAGTGTTGTTGACCGAGATGATTCATGATGCCCGCGTTGTGCAGCTCTATGAATCCGCAGCAGCGATGGGTCAGCTTGATGACGACGTAAGACTCTGGACGGGGGATTCACGGGGTTATTGGGATGGCGATACGTTAGTTGTAGTCACAAAAAACTTCAACGGCATGTCCTCAAGTTTTGGCTTCAGCGGTACATCCTATGACAAGGTGCTCACTGAACGTTTCACCCGTATGGGGCCTTACACAGTCGACTATGAATTTACGATCGATGATCCGTCCACCTACAGCGACAAATTTACCGCCATCGTGTCTATGACCAAGGTGGGCGGTCTTCTATATGAATACGCCTGCCATGAAGGCAACTATGGCATGGAAAACATCCTGCGTGGGGCCCGGGTGCAAGAGCGCCTGCAAGCCGAAGGCCTGCTGTAAAATTGATTGAGACGGAGGCGCGAGTGTGGCCTCCGTCTCAATAATAGAAATAGAAATATAAGGAGCAGCCTGCACAATGGCGCCGCTCACCGAGTTCAAACCCCCCACGTATTTTCCCGTTATTTCTTTATAATTACTTTTTAATCACCTATTCTGTTCCTCTTAACAAACTAATTCATTGATGGGAGTAATCTATGTTTCAAGCAAAACAGGTATTTTTTGCCGGTGCTATTAGCAGTTTAATGGCTTTGAGCTTCTCTGGTTGTGGACAAACAACGTCTGCTGATTTGGTTGCCAATGCGCTTGCCCATGGAGATAGACCCGGTGAAGATGCTGCTGATGATGCTCGACGCATGCCGCAGGAGGTGCTCGCATTTGCCGGAATCGAATCAGGGACGACTATACTCGAACTTGAAGCGGGAACTGGGTACTACACCGAAATTCTTAGCCGGACTGTCGGGCCGAGCGGCAATGTCATAATGCAGAATCCACCGGCTTTCGACGGGTTTTTCGGGGAGGCAGTTGAGCAGCGCTTGGCCGGTGACCGTTTAGCCAACGTAAGCCTGAGTAGGACTAATTTTGATGAGCTGGACGTTGCTGATAATTCCATGGACATGGTGACCTGGATTCTAGGACCTCACGAGCTGTGGTTCCAACCTGGTGAGAACGTATCACTGGGAGATCCGGAGGAATCGTTTGAGGAAATTTTCCGGGTATTGAAACCTGGTGGAGTCTTCCTGGTCATTGACCATATCGCCAACGACAGTGCCGGGACAGAAGTTGGTGGCACGCTCCACCGGATAGGGGAAGGTATTGTTACAGAGTTGGCCGAAGCCGCGGGCCTAAATGTCTTGCGGGCATCAAATCTGCACAAGAATGAAGATGACCCATTGAATAACAGTGTGTTCGATCCTTCAATCCAGGGTCAGACCAGTAAATTCGTGGTTCTCTTCGGAAAGTAAAGCCTTTACTGCCACGGTGGCAGGGCAGTCCACATCTTGTCCTGTACCTGGCTGCCGGCAAGTGCACCGCCACTCACATACAACTTGCCCTGTATAATGGCTGCAGCCGGGGAGGAGAGCGGAACTGGTAATTCTCCGACTTTTTCACACCCGCCTCCCTTAGCTAACCTTAGGATGTCTCTGTCTGTAGATTTCGTGCCACCGGCGGGAGTCGTATGCCCGCCGAACATGAAAATCTGATCGTTATGAACAAAAGTGGCTCCTTCCGCGTGGGAATGCCCTTTGGGAAGGTCTGGGCCGCGGCTCCAGGAATTGGTGACAGGGTCGTAGATGTCTACTCGGGGCTGATCGAGTTGCATACTGTCATGGTGAAATTGGCCGCCGATGGCATAGATTTTTTCGTCGAACACAACGGTAGAAAACTGGTTACGTGGCACGGGCATTGGGGCCGCTCCAGACCACTTGGCGGACCCTAGCGCCCAGGCATCCAGATCCAGGACCCAGTGATCGCTAGAGTCTGTATCGCGATCTATCATAAGCCCGCCGAAATAGTGGAGATTGCTACCTATGACAGCCAATCCCCCTCCAGCGCGTGGCGCAGGTAGGAGTGGAGCTGCCGTATAGCGATCCTGGTCAATATCGTAACTCCATACTTCCGCGATGGTGTGCCCTTTGTAACCATCCTTGAAACCGCCGGCGAACCATACGGTTCTGCCGTCAAGCACCATATTCATATGGGTAATGGCGCTAGGCAACTCCTGTATCGAGGTCCAGCTATTGTCGTTGGGATCGAAAATTTCCGATCGTTTGCTTGAAACCACCCCTTCCGTATAACCGCCAAAGATATAGAGCTTGTCTTCCAAAACTACAGTACCTGGTTCCCACTTTCCTATTGGCATATCGGGGAGTACTTGCCAATTCTGGCCTAATGCATTGTTTACTATCAGTGAGATCGCAACGATCAGATAAAAGCGCACACCAGGGAAACTGTACTTGAGCGGTTTAAAGGCTTTAACAGTTTTCATTTTCGGCCTCCGAAAGTTTTTAGTCAGGCAAACGGCGTGTTATTTACACGGCATGTATGATTACCATGTTATGAAAATAGTGCGCTCTATGGTAGTAATAGGGCAAACTAGAACGCAATTAAGTTTCCTAAAAATATGAAAACTGACCGAACAAAGTCGCAGATCTTTTTCGTATTTTCGATCGTAATA
>JAKUTG010000184.1:0-4492 GCA_022447905.1 Pseudomonadales bacterium
AACAAACAATCATCTAAATCCCTTCCAACCAGAGTATGACACGATTCCGCCCGATCGTCGGCTCATCAGCAAATCTAACGTCAGGAACTGGCGGCACAGTCGTCGCAACAGATTTACAGTCTGCTCGGAGCAGAGAATAGAGGGATATCACTTTCACTGTGTAAAAAAGTCATTAGTGTTGCCATAATCAGGCTTTGTAGCAACAAGACAGTTAATTCCGCGGCAATGCCGGGGTAATCCCTTTAAACAATAAGAAGAAATCCAGAATAGTGCAGACTCAAGTTGGCATAATTGGTGCCGGCCCGGCCGGGCTGCTGCTCTCCCATGTTCTGCATCTCCATGGCATTGAATCGGTAGTACTGGAAAAACACAGCAAAGACTACGTAGAAAGCCGCGTGCGTGCGGGAGTGCTTGAGCAAGCCTCAGTAACCCTGTTAAGCGAAGTTGGGCTCGGCGAACGACTGCAGAGGGAAGGCATGCAACATCACGGCTTCGAGATTCGTTTTGGCAACCGCTCTCATCGCATAAACTTCGACGAACTGACCGACGGCAAAGGGATAACCGTTTACGGCCAGCAGGAAGTCGTAAAAGACATCATTGCTGCGAGGCTCACCGCCGGTGGCCAGATTTCTTTCGAAGTCGATAAGGTAAGCATTCACGATCAGCTGAGTGAGGAGCCATTCATTGAGTACTTACTAGCTGGCGAAAACCACAAACTCAACTGTGATTTCATTATCGGTTGCGACGGTTTCCACGGTGTCAGTCGCAAAACGATCCCAGAAGATGTAATTTCCAGCTTCGATCAGTCCTATCCCTTTGCATGGTTAGGAGTCCTGGTGCAAGCAGCACCTTCTTCGGAAGAACTGATTTACTCGAACAGTGCGACCGGGTTCGCCCTCCACAGTATGCGTTCGCCTACGGTTACCCGAAACTACATCCAATGTCCTCCAGATGATGTTATTGAAGACTGGTCCAATGACAGAATTTGGCAGGAACTGCACACACGCCTCGAAACAGTGCCCGGCTGGACACTGACGGAAGGCGAGATACTCGAAAAAGGCATTACACCCATGCGCAGTTTTGTTTGCGAAACGATGTGCCACGGTCGTCTGTTTCTGGCCGGAGATGCCGCCCATATTGTTCCGCCAACTGGCGCTAAGGGCATGAATCTGGCTATTTCCGATGTCCGCTTTTTAGGCCAAGCTCTGTCAGACTGGTACCAAAAAGGATCCGAGGACTTGCTGAATTCTTATTCTGCTAATTGTTTACGTCGTATCTGGCGAGGAGAACGGTTCTCTTGGTACATGACTTCATTGCTGCACAGGTTCCCCGATGACAATCAATTCCAGCATCGACTGCAACAAGCTGAATTATATTATTTAAGTGATTCGAAAGCAGCTTCGGCGGCACTGGCAGAGAATTATGTTGGATTCAATTTTTAATATTCATAAATCTCCTTAAGAAAGTTGCCAAATCAAGTGTGTGTCATAGCGCTTGACTTTGCACATGTGCTAATTGATCTTTGGCCCTAATCCGCACAATATAAAACACTCTGGTAGTATTCCATCCAACCGTTAAACGAGGGGATCTAAATGAGTAGTAAAAAATCTGAACAAACGAAGGATCCTTCTGCCACCACAGTAGACCGACGCGGCTTTCTTAAGGGGGCGGCCACCGGTGCAGCTGCGTTGGCGGTTACACCAGTTGCCAGAGCCCAGGAGCCATCAGCCTACCGAGCATCTTTTACCGCACCCTCCTATCAGCAGATGCAACGCGATGCTGGCCTAGTGGAGCCCCCTGCTCCGGACAGCCGCAGTGTAGTGCGCCCGGGATCGGACTTAATGGTGCAAGCACTGAAGGAAATGGGAATTGAGTTTGTTGCCTCCAACAATGGCTCAAGTTTTGAAGGCATCCAGGAATCCATCGCCAACTATGGTTCTCCACCTAATCATATGCCCGAATTTATTACTGCCCTGCACGAAGAATCATCAGTGGATATGGCCAATGGTTACGCTAAGGCGGAAGGCAGACCGATGGCAGTCATGCTGCATGGCACCCTTGGCGTCCAGCATGCATCGATGTCCATCTTTCAAGCCTACAATACCGGCACGCCGATGTTGCTGATTGTCGGCCGCGATGTCGGTTTCATCCAGGCTCATACCGCCGATGACATGGCGGCCATGTGCCGCAGTTTCACCAAGTGGGATGCCCAACCAACGACACTGTCGGAGTGTATCGACACCCTTCATGAAGCCTACCGACAGGCAGTCACCCCCCCCACCGGCCCCGCCATGGTGGTCATCGACATAGAACTTCAGAAAGAAGAAGCCCAGGATTTTGATCTACCGCGATTCAGACCTGCCGTCATCGAAGGCGTAGATACTGTTACAGCAAAGGACATCGCAGAGAAACTACTCAATGCTTCAAACCCACGGCTCGAAACAGGCATGTTTCGTACGCCTAAGGGCATTGAGGCCGCAGTAGAACTGGCCGAGCTGATTGGCGCCAGCGCTTCTACTACTTCTACCGGGGGGCCCATGGGTTTTCCGCAGCGTCATCCGCTTTGTGGGCCTGGCGCAGAGTCCAATTATGATTATGTACTGGGACTGGAAGCCGCCGCCTCCGATCTTTCACTTAAGCGTCCTATAGTAAATTCACTAACGGCTCAGCGTGATGTCATGGGCATTGGTTTTGGCAGCTTGCGAGAGGATTATGCCCCGGCTCCTCCGGGGAGTGAACCGACTCCTCTGGATCGAAATCCGCGACAGCCCCAAGGAACCGTGCTAAAGGTGGACGCCCAGGCCAGTATTCCATTAATAATCGCTGAACTGAGCCGCTTGATAACCCCAGCAAAGCAACGTGAGATTGAGCAGCGCAAAGCGCGGCATGCCCGCGCCAATCGAGAGACTTTTCTCACTGCCCTGAGAGTAGCAGTGGAAGAGAAGAAAAAAGGCTGGGACCTCAGTCCCGTCAGCACTGCTCGCATATATGCAGAACTGTGGCCACTGATTATGAACGAAGACTGGTGTCTCGCTTCTCCCAGCAACTTTTCTGGCGCTCACCACCGAGAGCTCTGGGAACATAACAAACCCTATAGCTTTCTTGGTACCCAGGGCGCTGGGGGAATGGGCTATGGTCCTGGCGCCTGTGCTGGGGCGGCGTTGGCCGCTCGGAGCCGCGGGCGCTTCGTCGTAAACGTGCAGCCTGATGGGGATCTTAATTATTCTCCAGGTGCACTTTGGACCGCGGTGCACCACGAACTACCAATGTTAACCGTCATGCATAATAACCGGGCTTGGCACCAGGAATACATGTTCCTCCAGTACCTGGCCGGCGTTCGGGGCCGTGGCACAGATCGTGGTCATATAGGCTGTGTACTGCGCGATCCCTTCATCGACTACAGCAAGATGGCCCAAGCTTATGGCATGGATAGCGAAGGTCCCATCGAGGATCCGGCTCTGCTTACCGCGGCACTGGATCGTGGAGTGGAGTCAGTCAAAAGCGGCAAACCTTACCTGATCGATGTGGTCACGCAGCCACGATAGGAGATAGCAGATGAAAACTCTAGTAATCAGCGTAATAAGTTTGCTTATCGGATTTGCTGCACCTGCGGCTACTGCACAACAGGAGCCAATAATTGGTGACGCCAACACAGGCGCACAACTCTATTACGACCACGGCTGTTATGCGTGTCATGGTTATTCCGGTTATGGCCGCGTGGATCTTAACAACACAGGCAGTCCCTGGCTGGTGAACGGAGAAATCTTCCGTGCCTTTTTGCGCGCCCGGGCTGATGTTGCGCCTGTGCTCCCTTCCACCAGCATGCCCAACTACCCGGCCAACGCACTCAGTGATGAAGGAGTGAACGATATCTTCGCCTACATCCGTTCGCTACCTGACAACCAACCAGACCCTGCCGACATCCCGGCATTGCGCACTATTCTGGAATCTGCAGAACAACGAGAATACAAACCCTGAATCACAGGGACAGAGATCAAAAAGGGCAATCGGCCAAGGCAAGACCTTCACCACTGAAAAATTTGCGCTGTTTATTCGAGGTTCGAATTACCTCAGACTAGCTAAACAGGCAGTGTGGTTAACAGATAGCTTCATTGACGCTGACGCACTCGCTCCAAGAAATCACCCAGTTTGCCTTCCAGTTCCAGCCCTCGGTAAAAGGGATACGAATCGCAGTCATATTCCATCATTGTCCTTTCCGGGGTCTTTCGCCACTGTCTGAATCTTACGATGGGCATTTTGTAATTTTCCGGGTCATGGAGAGTTAACAGACTGCGAAGGTTTTGACCGTCTTCACTAAGGACTATACGTTCTACAACCTTGGCATTACCCGACACGGGTTGTCCCGCCTGGTCGACAAAATTCGGTTTCAGCAGAGAAGTCTCGACCACTAGGCTACTGCCTTCCCAGTGGCCAATGGAATACCCCATGGCAGAAGTAGGAAAATTCTCGGGAATATCTCGACCATCCATGT
>JAKUTG010000185.1:0-4730 GCA_022447905.1 Pseudomonadales bacterium
CCCCAATGGCGACATTCCACCAATCGATGACGGCTCAAACCATCGGGTCTGTCGACGCGGCAAATTAGATTTGGTGTCAGTGCTCACTCCCATTGCCTTTTAGAATATCTTCGAATTACCAAATTAAAAAAGGAAACACATATAACCACGGAAACAAACAACAAGGTATATGCCACAGCAGAGGAACCCGCAAAATCTAGCGTCCGCCACTGCGTCCAGGAGTGCATCGTTAGTGTCTCAGTCGCAATACCTGGACCACCATTGGTCAAAATATTCGGAATATCGACCAACTTAAAGCCTTCAATCCAACGAATCAACAGAATCGTGCCCGCGACTGGGGCAATCTGCGGCAACGTAATATCCCTAAATATTAACCATTTCCCTGCCCCATCTACTTCAGCTGCTTCGGTCAAGTCACGAGACACAGTTTCGAGTGCGGCCAACATGACCACAAAGATAAAAGGAATCCACATCCAAGCATCTGAAATCATGACCATCGAGCGTGCAGGCCACGCGAGTGACCCCCAGGCAAATTCTCCAAGGCCCATCCACTCCCAAAGCGGCGCCACGGGACCTTTGTTCATATCAGCCAACATTCGCCATTGATAAGCAATACCAACAGGGGTAATTGTTATTGGGATAAAAAAGAGTGTGCTAAAAAACGCTCGCCCCCTTATGGGCTGGGTACAAACATACGCCAAACCAAGGCCAATCAAAAATTGTAGTGAACAACCAAATAACACATAGACAAGTGTCATTGGCATTGTGCCAAATTGCCTGCCGCTCAGTAATGTGGTGGCAAAAAGAATTGTAAAAGCAAGTGCCGCAGCAGTCGTAACAATCCGACCAATAAATCCTACAACCTTAAATTCCTGTCGAACGTAACGGTAAAGCCACCAGAGTAACAGCGCCGCGACAACAATGATCGCTGTCCACCCTAGCAGACTGATGCCGCCTTCCATGGTTCCAAGCAGATGGGACTGCTCAGAACCCGTAAACAATTTCTTAAAGTTCTTAAGTCCAACCCATCGAATTTGATAGCCACCCACTCGCGGACGAATGCGCGTGAATGAAATCAGCAACGACGCAACAAGCGGAAAAATAGAAAAAACAAGAATGAGAAACACTGCGGGGGAAATAAATAGCGTGCGTGACTGGCGATCTACCCACTCACTCCACGCGCTGTCCCTTTTAGATACTGAAAGAAAAGAACCGGCCGGAGCTTCTGGCGCCGGCCGGCCCTTATTCGGTGCTATCTCCGATGTATTCACACTAGGAAAATATCACCAAAGTCACACATTCCATCAGTTCATCGCTGCAGACAGACCCAACATACCACGATAGAGTTTAATCTGACGATCACGTCCAAAATCATCTGTGACTTCATTCCAACCCTCTTCAACGTTTGACATCATCTGATCAGCAGAAATCTCGCCTGCCAAATAACGGGCAAGTTCTCTGTCGAGAATGACACTGGTGTATTGCGCTGCTCCCGGGATCTTAAGATCGGAGGAGAAGTTCGGGTTGTTCAGGCTTTCTTTCAAGCCATTCAAGTATGCTGCTGCTGAAGCTCGGGTGAAGCCCGCGTCCAACCACATATCGAGATTCTCAAACTGAGAAGTCCGATAGGGATTGAAGCCAGTCCAGCCTTGCGTTACATCATAATTTGACTGTTCCGGAGCATTCATATACGAGAAAAATTGATATGCCGCTTCAAGAACTTTCGGGTCGGCATTCTTATTGATATACGCTGACCAACCACCGAAGGCGCCAAAAGGCGAGTGATTGATACCGTCTTCCGCGTGCGGGCAAAGAGTCGGGTTACAGTCATCCAGTGTATTGGTATCACGATTCCAGACCTTCGTGGAGCCTGGCATCTGGGAAGCACCCCAAAGATTTCTGACCACATCGCTTTCAAGTGCGAGTGGTGAGGTGTCGCCCCATTCGATCAACATGCCGCAACGCCCAGCCAAATACATTGACCGAATGTCAGCAATATCATAATTCAGCTCATCCGGCGGACCATAGTCGCCCATCTTCTTGTAGACGCGCAGCGCCTCAGCCATACCTGGATTATTGATTCCTGGATCTCCAGTTTCAGTATCCAGCCACAGGCCCTGAGAGGTACCCATTGTCTGCAGAAATGGAGCTGCCACCGACATAATCACGAAGTAGTTCTGAGCAGATCTTTTCTTGAACTGGCAAGATGCATAATCCGGCTCACCATCGCCATTCATGTCTTTGCCGTTGATAGCTTCTGCAACCGCGAACCACTCGTCCCACGACCTTGGGGGTTCCTGGCTGAAACGATTTAACACGTCCGTACGATAGTAGAACATGTGAAAGTCACCATCGAGCGTCAGCGTGTAGGTATCCCCATTTACTTTCTGGTTGAACTCCCTAAAGTAATCAGTGATGTCTTCGGGCTTTAAATTAGTGTCAGCTTGGACAAACTCTTCCAAGTTTGCGACCAAACCCATATCCACCAACTCAGGCACCCATGCAGAAGAGGTCACAGCGGCGTCGATAGAGTTCGTTCCCTGGGACCAGTCTGTCAAAATCTTATTAAACAATTCTGAATAGGGAAGCTCCTCAACAACAACATTCAAGCCGGTAAGTTCTTTAAACTGCTTACCGCGCGCGTCAACTGCGCCAGAGATAACCGGTCCAGGTCTTGATAGAACCGTAACCGTTATGCCGGAAAAATCCATATCGGCATAGTCCTTAGCGCTTACCTGCCCACCAATGAGTGCGGCCATGGGCAAGATTGCACCCAATACAAACTTAGACAATCTTTTCATCCGTATAACCCTCCTTTTAGATGAATTTAGTGATAGTACCTCTACAGAAACACGGACATCGTTATTGACAACTTACCAAGACACGTGAATTCTGATGCCCTGAGTATATTCAAAAAAAAACGTTACGTTCAACGTCAATTACTATAAACGGGTCTTATCCCCACCCAACAAATTTTCCAAACCACGATATTCAGATGAATTAGCCCCCTAATTCACAGAATTATTTATTAAAACATAGAGTTACGATGATCTATACGTTTGCTAATCATCTATGCGCTTGCTCAACCGCTCGGGACAAACTTTGCACCAATTTGCTCTAGGAGGCCCATCTGGTCGTATACCCCACGCGTGCGGGAAATCTTCCCATCTACAAAATCATAGAAAATAACACTTCGATAGGAGACTTGACGGTGCGTGGCTTCGATGCCCATGAAACTGCCCTTATGAGTGCCCGTACAAACAATATCCAGCATGACCGTATCCCTTTCTTCCATGACGTTCTCGATATTATGAATAAGATCAGGAAACGCTGAAAAAAACGTTGGAGCATGAACTGTCTTGTAGGTATGAATATCGAAGGGCGGGTTATTCAGCATATATGTCATCGAATCTTTAGTGTAGAACTCTTCAGCTGGTTCGTGTCGACGATCCAACTCCTCTATAGCCCGCCGCGCGGTATCTTTATTTGTTACCGTCATCGCTTCCCTCTCTGATTTGTTTGTAGTTAAACGTTCAGCCAATCTTGCATTTGAATATCCGTGGCGAGTCACAACTGTTTGTCAAAAGATCGCACGCCCACATAGTCATAACTGTACATGATCTGGTAAGGTAAAAATTTAAGTTCGGTTCTGCCATTGTGGGGTTCGATTCCATCCTAATGGCTTCTCTTTTCCGACTCGCGGAATAATACCGGACAACAATTGTTTCTCTGCTTCTGGCCAGGTTGCGATTCCACCCTCGCTGATTGGTGTATCGACACCATCAACGACACCATTGTGCAGTTGCCAGATCGAGGAACGAATTGCGCCTGGCAGGTCGCCGAAATTTGGGTGATACCAAAGCGTCAATAAACCTCGCTCTCTATCCGAATTATTACCATAAGCCCCATGAAGCAGTCTTGCGTCTCCGAACACAACGTCGCCGACGTCAACCTCAACTCCGACTTCCTCATCTAAATTCTGGAACTGAATTGAGGATGGATCGTTATACGCTGACAATTCATTTGTGTGCGCCTCAAGAGAGCTAAGTAATTCAAAATCCTTCCGGTGGCTGCCGGGAATAACTCTCAAACATCCATTTTCCCGATCAGTCTTCTGCAGATAGATCATGACGAAAAATTGTGCGACCGTGCTGGTGTACGAGGAAGGGTGATCCCATCCCCACCAATCCTGATGCCAAAATAGGGGCGGACTCTTGGCTGGCTTGCTGATCAGATAACCTGAACTAAACACAGTATCCTCGAACCCGAACTCCGCAAAACAGTCGAACAATTTATTATGAGCAATCACTTTTGAGAAATAGGGATAGTCAAGGAGTTGAATCAGACTGCCCTGTGATTGATATTTTTTTCGCAAATCTGCAGGTATCGCCTTGGCCAAGGCTAAACATTCAGCCTGCAATTCTTGAATGAACTCTTTAGAGAACACATTCCCGACTTTGCAATAACCGTTTCGATGAAATTCATCTATCATCATCTACCTCCAATTTCACGACGATTATTTATACAGAATTCTAAACAAGACGCGCTTCGGGGTCTTCATTGGACGAAGGAAAAATATCTAATTACTCCCAAACTCCAGGGGGTATATCCCATACGAGCCATTGCAACGTCTCCGATATCCTTTCCGGCTTACTGATACCACAAACAGTCGACACAATGCGTGGATCTCGGACGGAAAACTGTAACGCCAGCGCACCCAATGGAATCTT
>JAKUTG010000186.1:0-4713 GCA_022447905.1 Pseudomonadales bacterium
ATGGACATTATTCCTGCGATTCCCGAACCACCTACCATACAAGTGAGCTCCCTTTCTTCGGCTGGATCAAAAGTTGCTTTTCCCATTGGCCCGAACACATCGAACCGCGCTGCTTTGAATTTATCGTTGAATAATGTTTCTGAGAACCGCCCGCCCGGCACGCACTTGATCACAAAAGTCGGATTCTGTGAACAGATGGAGAAGCTAGTCATCGAGTAAGGCCGGTACCCCTCCATCGCCGGTAAGCGCAACAAAAGATACTGGCCTGCGAGAAAAGTTATTGGCTGGTCAAGCTCTAAATCAAATGTAGCAACACTAGGAGCTACCTCCTC
The DNA here is from genome assembly GCA_022447905.1 of Pseudomonadales bacterium. Taxonomy (GTDB): domain Bacteria; phylum Pseudomonadota; class Gammaproteobacteria; order Pseudomonadales; family Pseudohongiellaceae; genus UBA9145. Next base: position 333 of record JAKUTG010000186.1, read on the forward strand.
TAAGTTTACCAACTGACCGAATTGGTGCTGTGGCGACATGCCAGAATTCTCAGTAAGGACTACTTTCCCGGGCACTAGAATCTCGCAATTTGAAACGGGTACGCACTGGCACAGAAGGCATTCACCTTTAGCAGTATTAAGGTTCTGCGCACCAGGCGCCTGCGGCCACATGCTAGTCACTGTGCCTGGCTTTGAGCGGGCAATACAGGTGGAACAAACACCCGCACCACAACTATAGGGCAAAGGCACGCCTTGTCTCAGGCCTGCTTGTAAAAGGGTTTCCCCTTCTCGGCACTCTATGTTTACTCGTCCTTGCTTATTGAGAAAAGTAACGTTCATTAGGGGGTTTCATGTGACAACATCAACAATCTTTAGCTTACTTGCGCTACCACTCGAAATCGTCTTCTTCGTCTTCCTCTTGGTAGTCATAGACTAATTCTTTTTCAATGCGAACCCAGACCTGTGCTTGCCGTACGGATGTCTCGTACATTAGTAGCGCCTTTTCCGCAGGCCCTTGCTGCTCACCGGTAAGCAAATTCCACTGCCACAGATGCTTGCTGCATGTAAGCACCGCACCCGCACAGATTCCTGATTCATGCAGAGGCTCAGACATGTGGGGACAGAACGGCGGAAATGCCCGATGTTCATCGCCAATCCTAACTGCAACCAGCGCGATGTCATTGACCTCAAATTTTTTAAGGGCACCCTCAGCAAGTTCATCGATGCTGCACAATGGATACCAGTCATCTTCATTAGATTCCAACATTGTGTAATTCCGGGTAGGTTACCTCGAACGTAGACTACGCCATTCCGATGCAAGCAATTCGGCAGTTTATTCCGTCAGCCCTAAGGCCAACGACCTGACTCTAGATAGGCCAGTGACTCCCCTTGTCCAAACGTCGAGTATCCAACTGAACAACCCGCTCCAAAAAAAGAGGTTTGCCACTTCCAATTTTGAAAACGTCGCGGTATTTACCGACCAGGAAAATATTCGATTCCCCCGCGAGCACATGAGAGTTAATACCGTCTAGTTGCGTCTGGTATACCGCGAAAGACGAGACAGACGACGCAGTTGCCTGCGCCTCATCTACATCGACGGTGTATACCACGGTATGTCGAGCAAGCGGCGAGTGATCCGAATTATGCTTCGGTAACATCTCAGTCATAGTGGTTAAATCGTGGCGGTGGCCATCTAGATAGGTCATGTTGTAGTTTATTTCCGGGCTGAAGGCTCGAATCGCGTAATAGAAGTCCTCATGACACAGGTCTAGCCATTCTGTCCAACGGGATTCATCAAGGTAAAGACTCGCCCGGTATATAGTGTTCTTAATGTCCTCAACAACTAACTGATCAGTCATAATATTCTCAATCTAATACAAAATTTAGGTCTTGGTGGCTAACCTAGCGTGACACAGGCCGATGCGTCGTCGAGCTACCCCTGTTAAGACTACAGCCGGCGGCGTGCGTTACTGCAATCTTTATGAATTCTCAGGCTGCCTTTTTCTGCCCCTGTTCGTACGACATTTCAGGATTGCCGGGCCACCGGTCCATTCGTCTGCCCCATTCGTTATAAAAATGGCGCATACCTTCTTCATCATGAATGGTGGGATCACCATCTGCGTCTTCTTCATGGCGACCATGAAGAATTCTCCGTTTGTCAGCCCACTCGCTCATCGTTGCTTGCTGGGTAGAAACCGCTAGCAGGTCTTCATGGAGATTTCGTCCAAATGGCCCCCAGATAGAATTGTGGTGCCTCTGCCGAGTTAACCGCTGCTCGGGCGTATCACTTTTGAGTCCCAAACCGCGGAACTCGATCATCACCTTGTCTGGACCAAGCGGTGTCATGATGTCACAGCGCAGTGCGGATCCCCTCAGATTAAAATTTACGCCAGGGAAAAAGTCGATCATTTCCCAGTGATTTGTCGGAAGATGAGGAAACGACAACTCTTCACGAGATTCGAAGCCCTCGTACTGATCATATTGCACTTCGAAAGAGCCCACGTTGACATGACCGTTACCAAAACCAATATTTTTACGGGCAAAATAGGAATCGTTAAAGCCGGTGATGCGGTTATGGTAGTGCAAATAGTCGTGATAGAACTCAGAGTTGGTGTCATGCCACAATTTGTAGTTACAGGGAATGATAGCCTTGTGATAATGGAATACCTCAAGCGGCTCTGCATCTAACGATTTTTGCATACAGTCAAAAGCGCCGCTGGCCCACTCTTCTACCGACTGATTGATATCGTCATCGAGCGTTACCCAGACAAATCCACCGTACTTGACCTCACATCGCAACCGCCGTAAACCAACATCGCTGCACGCCAACCGGACCTGGTAACCCTCTGTTGCGCGGGAGATATGAACGCAGTTACCTTTCATATCAAACTGCCAGGCATGGAACATGCAAGTCATATGCTTGGGAGCACCTGAAGGACGTCCTTCTTCGAAAGAGCCCGAAGGCTGATTCTCGATCATGTTACCCCGATGCGGACAGACATTCAGAAAAGCCCGCACGACGTTATCAGCGCCACGTACAACCATTATCGGCTCACGAGCGACTGTAGTCGTCCTGAAACAATACGGATCAGGCAATTCAGACTCATGGCAGACCGGCATCCAGACCTTGCGGAAGATCTTGCTTACCTCTTCTTCAAAGATTGCATGATCTGAATAGATACGACTGTCAACATACTCCCCCGAGGCAAGTTTCCCAGGCACGTTAGCCCACTGCTTTCCATTTCTAGCTGGCATGAGTTTTCATTCCCTTGTTGTTATTGGGTGAACCGACCACTGTCCAGTTGGATGGCCGATCAGTCATATTTCCTCATTAAAGAGAGAGGAACTCCATTTGTAAAATCATTCAAACCAATAGTTTGATAGTTCTAGTCAATTACCGAAAACCGCGGTTGGCGAAAGCACCGTTGGATACTGTATTTATTGGGTAGAACAAGGTTCTATTTGGCCAAAACCAAGCAAAAGGGGCCCGCTTGGCTAACCTTCTTAGCGGCCCCACCCAACCATTAAATACCCGACGTCATCCGTAGCTACAAACCGTGGTTGCGAACACCTCTGTCGGGTTCTTTAGGCTTATTTCTTCTTCGCCTTTTTCCTTGCAGTTTTCTTGGCGGCGGACTTTTTCGCTGGTAATGAAGTCTTCTTGCGAGTCTTCTTTTTCCCTGCTGCACTGGCCTTGGCATCAAGCTGTGCAAGCTTGTAATCCCACTTCATTTCTTTGGCGAACTTCAACGCCTCTTCATCACTCATATACACCGTGTGTTCTGGACCAGGATAAATCTGCGCTTTAACTTCATCGCGATAACGGATAAACACGTCTTCCATAATTGGAATCAGATCGGTATAAATCTTGGAGTGTCTAGGAGTATGTTCTTCATATAAATGCATGAGGTCTGAGGTGATGATGTGCACTCCATGCGCGCCAAGGCCTGCCCCAAGGCTGATCACTGGTACCGGGAGAACCTGCGCCAAATATTCATTCACCTCCTGACTGGTCACCTCGCACATAATCGAAAAGCATCCCGCATCCACCATGGACTGAGCATCGTCCACCAGTTCTTTAGCTCGCACGGCAGTCTTCCCTTGAGCGAAAAACCCACCCAACTGAGGCATACGCATGGGAGTAATTCCGATATGTCCTTGAACCGGTATACCTGCTCGATTGATAGCCTCAATATTTCTGGCGTGATATTTATTTCCTTCACACTTCATGACCTCAGCATTCGCTTCGTGCACAAATCGTCCAGCATTTTCTACAGCCTGTTCTGGTGATATATGGAAACTCCAGTACGGCATATCCACCATACGCAAACCATATTCACTGCCACGATCAATGCCCTTAGCCATCATCATGACCTCGTCAAAGGTGACCGTTACAGTACTTTTGTGCCCGAAAAGAATCATACCGCCTGTGTCAGAGACACAGAGAATATCGATTCCCAGTCGGTCGGCAATGACTGCACTGCGGTAGTCGTAGATTGCCATCTGGACGATCTGCTCGCCCTCTCTCATTTTGCGTTTCAGTTGGTTTATCGTGACCTTTCGTCTGGGCTTGGCGTCAGCCATTGTTAGCTCCTTTGGTGTTGGTATATGACAGCTGCCAAACGTACCTCTATAACGCTGACAACCTGGTGTAACGTCGCAAAATTCATAGTAGACAGGCTACAAAATCTGGTCAAAAGTATTGGTTTATCAATCGATAGAGCAAGGCTTGCGTTGGTCCGGATTCTGGCATAATCAATGCCATCATGCGATTGGATTCTTCCTTGCTCCGCGTCAATAGACCGGCCGAAATTCCCCAGACCAGTGACCACGAGCGATCCGTTTGGATGGGTCAAACAACGGTCGTCTACAAAGCGCTATC
>JAKUTG010000187.1:0-4674 GCA_022447905.1 Pseudomonadales bacterium
CCCTAGAGCCAGGTGAAAGGCGTAAGGTGGTGACCGGAATTCCCGGCAAAACCGGTCTTGTGTACACCCTAGACCGGGAAACAGGAGAATTTCTGTGGGCTCGACCGACGGTTTATCAAAATGTTATCAGCGAAATTGATGGCGCTTCTGGGGACGTGACTTTAAATCCATCCATGGTTTTTAGGGAAATGGGGGAAATCGCTACAGTTTGTCCAAATATGCATGGAGGAAAAGATTGGGAAGCCGGAGCTTATAGTCCTGAAACCAACACCATGTACTATCCGTTAAGAAACATGTGCATGCCGACTCTCGTCACTGATGAGGAAAGTGCCTCTCATCGTATTTATGCAATGAGCGTGCGGCATGAAATTACCGAAGGTGAAACAAACCTGGGCACCATATATGCTATCTCTGCCGAGCCCGGAAAAACCGAGTGGAAGTATGAGCAGCGAGCAGCAACAGCTTCGCTGATTGCAACAGGCGGAGGACTGGTGGTCGGTGGTGATGCAATCGGACGATTCAGGGCACTTGATCAATCCACAGGTAAAGTACTGTGGGAAATTAACCTTGGTTCACCAGTGACCGGATACCCGATCACGTTTTCAACGGGAGGAAAACAGTACGTTGCTGTAAGTACCGGTTCGGCAGCAACTACAGCGAGCTTCCTCAGCCTTACCCCGGAATACAGACCCACATTTGCGAACAATTTGTTTGTATTTGCTTTACCCTAAGCTCGACGTAACTTAAGTAACACTGTTAGCCACGACCACTAATCTCAATCTTTGCTAACTCGTTCTCATCCACAGATAACTCTGAGGTGCCAGGCGGATAACCATTTCTAGAAAGCAGGAAAGCGGTTAAGTCTGAGTAAGCGCTATTGCTTAGACTACCGGGTGCAGTTTGGGGCATACCATAACGCATGCTGGCATAGAGTTCCTGCAAGTTCTTCCCTTCCCATTTAAAAATGAAGCCTATTCCGACCAATGACGGGGACATATCTTGGCCAGTAAGATCTTCTCGGTGACAACTTGCACATTCAGTTTGATACACTGATCCACCCCGTTTTGCCTGTTCATCAGTATAAACACCTTCCCAAATGTCCAGGGGTGGGCCCTGTGCCGTTGATACTTTAATTGGAGTAAAAGCAAGCATCACCAACCCGGCTATAACTAACCTCGATGCAAATAATTTGGTTAAGTGCTTAGTCATGCGGAATTGGCAGATCTAGTACTTAATCAATAGAGGGTAAATAGCAGGACCAGTTACAAAATTTGTATTTTGCCTTGGTCCTGCTGTTTACGGATGGACTAGTTTATTGCTTTCAATACTTCCCGGGTTAAGCCCCAACGGTCAAACCCTTGTCGCCCATAATCGAGGCCACGGCGAACAATCACCATATCGCGGGAAGGTACAATAATGGAAAACTGACCACGGTTGCCGGAAGTAGAATAGGCATCCTTTGGCACGTCGTCTCTTCCCTCTGGCACCAGCCACCACTGACCGCCATATATGCTACCAATACTTTTTGTTGCAGGGGCAGGTGTGCGAACAAAATCAATCCACTCTTCGGAGAGTAACCGTTCACCATTCCATATACCGTGACCGAGGTATAACAACCCGAAACGAGCCAGGTCCCTCGCATTAGTATAAATCTGACTACTCATCACAAAATCACCAAACCGATCCGTGCTGACAAGAGTGTTCCGCATACCAATTTTGTCAAGCAGCGCTTTACGTGGGAACTCTGCATACGCCTTTTCGCCACCCAAAGCCAGCTTCATGGCGTATACGCCGAGCAGCGTGTCATAATTTTCGTAGTCCCAATAGGTGCCGGGTTCGCGTATCAACGCTCGGCTTCGGGCTCCTACAACTGAACTTGCTCCCGCCCAGTAAGACATCCCTGAACCAATTGCATACTCTAGGCCGCGGTTGTCCACAGTTTCCAATCCACTGGACATATTAAGCACATGACGAAGTGTGATCTCATTGCGCGGATCGGTCTCCGGTGAGCGAGCATTAGGATACCAGTCAATACCGAGTGGCTCATCGAGAGCTAACCTGCCTTCATCTACCAGCATGCCGATAAGAGTGGAAGCAATGCTCTTTGCAGTAGACCAGGTACGGGTACGCGTAGCCACATCGAAGCCTGGCGCATAACGCTCGTGAATGATCTGGCCGTTATAAACCACTACAAGACTCAACGTGACCTGCTCCGGAGACTCGCGGTCAAAGGCCCAATTCGAAGCCGCCAAAAGTTTCTCTTCATTCACATTAGCGGGAAGGCCAGTGTTCTCGATAAGATCACCATCTGGCCAGGGAATTTGGGCAGGATCACCCGGCGGATACGGCAGAGTCAATTCAGGTAACCGATCAATATCTTCCAGTGATTGGTCCGGGGGTAAAATCACGCAACCGATTCCCTCCCTGAATGCAGCTCGCATTACGGGTACCGCCCCCGGCGCGCCGATGGCCACGGCGCGGCGATCCCAGTATACCTCGTAATCTCCTCCTTCAGAGGTGCCGATCGGCTCACGGAAAAAGGCAAGTTCCTGTTCGAAGACCTGCTCGAGCGAACGGTTGGAGGTAAACAGCCCATTACACATAAAAATTGCTTGCTGACCCCGCCGGACCATGTCCCGCTGATGCTGCCAGTAATCGTAAGTTTCCTCCTGTTGGGCGACCGCTAAAATCGGTATCAGGAGCATTATATTTAATATTGTGATTATGAGGTGCTTCATAAGAGGGGCCTCCTTTTTGGTATCCAGAGCATAAAAGCTATCTGGACATAAGTCTACGTGAAAAGAGTAGTAACACACGATGTACGGTGAAACGTATCGCCGGGTGCCAGCACTGCATAACTCTATTGAACCTATTTCGAATTGCTGTCGTGGGGAAAATGCATCCACCCGGTGATAATATATTTCTTACCCGTGTTCAACACATCTCCAGTATGTGAATGAGTCCATTCCGCTGGCCAGATGAGTGTCTTCCCTTTTGTTGGTTGCACTTTCAGGTTCTGATGCGCAAAGGTGGTACAACCACCGTCAATCACATCGTTTAAGTAGGTCATCCAAACAAGTACTCGGAAGGAATTCACGATCGAGGTTCGTTCCGTGTGTTCCTGTTTGAAATGGCCGCCTGAAAGATATCTCTGAATGTTGAAGGAACTTAAGTCCACGCGTGGCAATATGGATGCCAAGAAAGGAAACTGCTTTAGATAATCTTTGTGGAAATCGTACAAAACATCTATATAGGCCTTAACTGATTCGTACTCTGGCTTTTTGAGATCTCTCGGGTGTATGGTGACATCGGTAGAGTTTTTAGTCTCAACGTTGACCCCACCTGCCGATGCCCCGGGCTCGTGTTTCTCCTGATGATTCTCGAAAAACTCGATCAGGGCATCACAAATGGATTCCTGCTCGATGTGCCAGCACCCTATAAAATGCGGACTCGATCCTTCAATTTCTATTCGTTTCATACAGTTGGCCCATGCTTTATTGTTACGCCTTCATTACTATCAAATGAAATGAATCCGAAACCCTCTTGCTTCATTTGCAACCCTGCCTCCAGCCTGCCAAGTGCGCATATGGCATTTCCCTTAAAGGCAAGCACATCTTCACTATCTGGTTTGATTTCTAAGGCAGCGTCGTAGGCGTGAATTGCTTCACTGAATTTCTTGAAGTAGACCAAGATATCGCCCAAGTTTACATTAAGCCTGAATCTAAGATCCTTATCTGAAAGCCCGGGCCTATGATTCTCTAATTCCAATGCTTTCGAGAAGTCTCTAAAAGCCCCTGTATAGTCACCAAGCTTTTTTTCAACGAGCCCGCGATTACTGAAGGCCTGTGAATTGTCCGGGTTGAACTGTACCGCGCTAGTGTAACTCTTCTTCGCATCCTCATAACGATCTAAATCTTCCAGCAGGTTACCCCTGTTATTATACGCTTCGAAGTAACCCGCTTTTAAATTTATCGCCTGATTATACTCGTGTAGTGCCTTGTCTAAATCGCCTTGTATTCGAAGCGATTTTGCATAGTTAAAATGGATAAAAGCAACATTAGGAGAAATATTGGTGGCTTTCTCCAGATGTTCAAGTGCTGCTTCATGCTGATCAAGTTCTTGCAACGTGACGCCAAGATTGTTTCTAGCTTCTACATAATCGGGATCGACTTTAACCGCTTGCCTGAACCTTTTAAGAGCCTCTTCCTGATTCCCACGTTGCTTGATAATAAGCCCTAGATTGTTATAAGAATCCGCATATCCTGGTTCGACCCGTATGGCTTGCTCGTAGGCCTTTATCGCGTCTGACTCACGGCTCTGGCTATTGAGTATTACTCCTAGCATATTAAGGACAAACCCTGATTCCGGATAACGATTCAGCAACTGCCGGCAAAATCTTTCCGCTCCCGAATAATTCCCTGAGTCATAGAGATTAAAAAGGGAATCGATTTCTGTCGTGGGAGGGTTTCTTGAATCTATATCTACCATAACCGGAACACATCTAAATCGGGAATAGCAAGAATAAAATGCTTACCCTATCCAGTCCAGAACTGATACTTATCTGACTTCAACTGTCACTTCAGCAGAACGAGTAAATGTGCCGTCATCAGCGTAAGCGCGCAACACGTAAGTGCCAGGCTGGCTAAATGTTGCTGTAGTCATCTTTTCCTCTCC
>JAKUTG010000188.1:0-4609 GCA_022447905.1 Pseudomonadales bacterium
GCCGCGAACCGTAAAAGTTTGCTCATTCCAGAAGGATATGCGCATGGATTTCAGGCGCTGACTGAAGACTGCGAACTGATCTATTTGCACACCTCGGCCTACCATCCTGATGCGGAAGGTGCGCTCAATGTTACCGACCCTGCGTTGTCTATAGACTGGCCCATGCCAGTAATAGATCTGGCTAAGCGAGATCAGAATCATCCTTTAGTAACCAATATTAATTTTAAAGGAATTACTTTATGAAGTGCCGCCATTGCCAATCTGAGTTGGCTGTGTCATTAATTGATCTAGTCACATCCCCACCGTCGAACGCCTATCTGACTCAACAAGAACTCCAGGCGACTGAGAAATATTTTCCATTACGCGTACTAGTGTGTACCGATTGCTGGTTGGTGCAGACAGAAGATTATGCGGGGGCTGATGAGCTTTTTTCATATGATTATGCTTACTTTAGCTCATTCTCATCATCATGGTTAAAGCATTCTGAGCAATATGTGGCCAATATGGCTGATCGCTTCGATCTGGATGGGCAATCATATATCGTAGAAGTGGCAGCGAACGATGGCTATCTCCTGCAATATGCCAAAGCACGGGGAATACCATGTCTGGGTATTGAGCCCACCACCAGTACTGCGGATGCCGCTCGTAAAAAAGGTATCGAGATTATCGAAGCTTTTTTCGGCGTTGAGCTTGCGAATAAAATGGTTGAGCAAGGTCAGCAAGCTGATTTAACAGCTGCTAACAATGTTCTGGCACATGTCCCCGATATTAATGACTTTGTCGGTGGCTTTGCTGCTTTACTGAAACCGGCAGGTGTTTCAACCTTTGAGTTTCCTCACTTATTGCGACTGGTGTCTGAAAATCAGTTCGATACCATATACCACGAACACTATTCTTATTTGTCGTTGACTGCTGTGAAGAAAATTTTTGAGAGCAATGGTTTAAGTGTATTCGATGTGGAAATATTACCCACACATGGCGGCAGTTTGCGTGTGTATGCGCAACGCACTGATACCGGGGGTCATCAAACAAGCGATAATGTAATAAAAATTCTAGACCAGGAAAAAAGTGCTGGAATGAGCAGTGTGGATTTTTATGCCGGGTTCCAGGGTAAGGCCGATCGGGTTAAAAATGATTTTATCTCCTTTTTGATTGAGGCAAAACGCACCGGTAAAACTGTTGCGGGTTATGGCGCTGCAGCCAAAGGCAACACGTTGATGAATTATGCAGGGGTTCGTCAGGATTTGCTGAGTTATGTAGTGGACCTTAATCCAGCCAAGCAGGATAAGTTCTTGCCTGGTAGTCGAATACCCATCGTTGGAGAAAAGTATATTAGAAAAACCCAGCCAGACTATGTGGTGATTTTTCCCTGGAACTTGCGTTCAGAGGTTGTTGAGCAATTATCCTATATTCCTGAATCGGGCGCTAAATTTGTTGTCGCAGTGCCTGAATTAGAGGTGCTATGACTAGTATTGACCTGGAGGTGGTTTCGGGTAGTTCATCCGCTAAGCGCGTTTTAGTGACTGGTGCAACAGGATTTATTGGTCAGCATTGCTTGCATTATCTAGTGAATGAAGGATTTGAGGTTCATGCCATGTCTCGATCAAGGCATAAAACAGGAGTCGATGACGATGGTGTTCATTGGTATTTGACTGATTTATTCAATAGCGGTTCTCAAGAAACTATTGTAAATGAAGTGCGGCCAACACACCTATTGCACTTTGCATGGTATGCAGAACCTGGTCATTTCTGGACAGCAGCTGAAAATCTTCAATGCGTGAGTGCGAGCCTTGCGCTGCTACAGGCGTTTGGCGAGCAAGGAGGTGAGCGCGTAGTGATGGCCGGAACCTGTGCTGAATATGATTGGGGTCAAGGTTTGTGTTTAGAGAGCGTTACTCCGCGGAAGCCGAGTACGGTTTATGGAACGTGTAAAAATGCTTTACAGGAAATATTGTCGATATACTCTAATCAATTTGGATTAAGCAGTGCATGGGGAAGGATATTTTTTCTTTATGGTCCGAAGGAACATCCGTCAAGGCTAGTATCGTCTGTTATTCAATCAATCTTGCGAGGTGAGACTGCTCGGTGTTCCAGTGGTGAGCAAGTGAGAGATTTTATGTATGTTACTGATGTGGCCTCAGCCTTTGTAGCTTTACTTAATTCAGACATACAGGGTCCGGTTAATATCGCGTCAGGCGAAGCTATCACTCTTAAGGATGTGGTAGAAAGAATTGCTACTAAGTTGGGTCGCCCGGAATTATTAAAGTTGGGGGCTCGTTCCACCAATCTCCAGGATCCTCCATTATTGCTGGCTGACATCAGTCGTTTAAAAGACGAGTTAGGTTGGCAGCCCAGTTTTGATATTGATCGCGGACTGGATGAAACAATTGCCTGGTGGAAGGAGGAGCTCAAATGGTCCTAATAATTAGGAATCAAGGGCTTTTCATGTGTCCACGCTAAAACGTAACATAATTTCCAATTTGGCGGGCGGAGCCTGGGTCGCGGCACTTACTCTTGCAATTACACCTATACAGATAAACTTGCTTGGAGTAGAGGCATTTGGGCTGATAGTTAAGTGGGGTATAGAAGGTGCAGCGGTTGCGTACATGGGGTTGGGGTATTTTACTTTAGGTGCGGCGGTTCGTTCAGATATTACCCGCATAATTCAACGTATTATGCAAAGAGAAGAAGCTATATTATGATACAAACTAAGCATACTCCTGGTTGCCAAGGAAGCGAGATTGACTGGATGCAGGCAACTGATTTAAATCTCCGTATTGATGCAAAAGAATTTCGGTATTTGCATTGTGCACACTGTGGACTGATCAGGCTTGAAAACGTTCCAGACAATATGGGCGATTATTATCCTTCAGATTATTATGCCATACCTACGATTGAGCAGCTTGCAATCATTGCAAAAGCCAATCCTTTCAAAATAGATACGATTCAACGCTATAAAACACAGGGGTCATTACTGGAAATTGGCCCTGCTTACGGAGTGTTTTCTTTCCAGGCCAAGCAAGCTGGGTTCGAAGTGGATGTGATCGAGATGGATGAGCGATGCTGTAACTATTTAAGCCAGGTTGTGGGGGTAAATGTGACCTGTAGCGACTCACCCCATGACGCAATGTCCACCCTTCGCTCTCATGATGTGATTGCGCTCTGGCATGTTATCGAGCATCTACCGAACCCTTGGGCGTTGATCTGTGCAGCTGCAGAAAACTTGAAACCCGATGGAGTTCTTGTTATGGCAGCACCCAACCCACAGGCGTGGCAGTTTCATATTATGGGTAAATTGTGGCCCCACCTGGATGCGCCGCGTCATCTTTATTTGTTGCCTGCTGAGGCGCTAACAGAATATGCAAAGACTTTAGGTTTGGAGCGAATTCATTTTTCAACTACTGATAGCGATGCAAAGCAGTGGAACCGATTTGGGTGGTGTCGCTTGCTGATGAATCGTGTTCGTGGGAAATGGATTTCGAGGTTGGCTTTTGTGCTGGGTGCGGTTCTTAGTGTTTTTATGGCTCCTTTTGAGTCCAGCGACCCTAAAGGCAGTGCTTATACCCTCGTTTTTCGTAAAATTAATCAAACGCCGGTGAGTAAATAAGAATTTAAGTTGTAATGTAAATGAGGAGTTTTATCTTTGGAGACTCGCATTAAACACTGCAGTTTACTTAGGCGGCTAGGCGAAGAAGCTAAATATAAAAAACTTAAATGTTATGTACTACAGGAAAATTTGAGTGAAAAATATTTTGCCGATTTGCTATCAAGATCATATGGATGCAGATGATCTATAGGGTTAAACTAACATTGTGGCTAGGCTTTTTTTTACGCCTTGTTATTGCCTTCGTAAATGGTTTTGTTGGGCCGACTTATGGCTCCTCTGATGATGCCCTTGGGTTTCATTTGATGGCTGTTGAGCATTCCCAAAATCTTGTGTTCGACGTGTTTGTATTAACCCATATATATTCATATATTTTGGGTATTTTCTATTTCATTACAACGGATTCCCTGTTTTTGGGAAGCGCTTTATCTGCTTTAGGGTGGCTTGCATCCGCATTTATTCTCCTACGGATTATGAGGATCTTATCATTTAAGATGTCGAACCAATGGAGGGTTATGCTTATTTATGCTTTGATACCTTCTTCATTAATGTATACCAGCGTTACCCTACGTGAGCCATTTCAACTGCTTTTTGTCACTCTGGCCTTTTATGCGGCCCTAAAAATTTATTTTCATAGATCGATTGCCCATTGGCTCGTTTTGTTTCTCGCCGCTGTGGGCATGGGCGCATTGCATGGTGCCCTTCTCGCGTCCGGTATTTTTATAATTGTTGGGACATTGTTTCTATTAACATCAAGAAATAGAAAAGGCGTGTCATTTACTAAGGTTGTTTTGGTTACTCCTATCGTGATTTTGTGCTTGTTTTACGGGTTTTCGTTATTCACAAGTATTTCTTCTTATGGCGACCGGATAGAGGATGGTTTGAGCGTAGCTGTCCAAACCTATCAAGAGGGAACCATTAGAAGAACCGAGCAACGGGCACTTTATAGAACTGACGTTGAAATAAATGGGCTCGGTGAGCTTATTCTTTCTATACCTTCCTTTT
>JAKUTG010000189.1:0-4603 GCA_022447905.1 Pseudomonadales bacterium
TTTCTTCAAACGTAAACTTTTCTTCCCCCGAAGGCAGAGACGAACCCATATTTCCTAGGTAATTTAGCAATGCTTGAGGGAGGTAACCCATCGCACGATAATAACTGATGCTGGTGGGGTTTTTGCGCTTGCTCAGTTTGCTCTTGTCTGGGTTTCGCAAAAGCGGCATATGACAAAAAACTGGGGGTTCCCAACCAAAGTACCGATAAATCAATAAGTGTTTCGGGGTAGAGTTGATCCACTCCTCCCCCCTAATCACATGGGAAATCTCCATTAAGTGGTCGTCTACAACATTTGCAAAGTGGTAAGTAGGTAACCCATCAGATTTAATCAGTATTTGCATATCCACCTGATTCCAGCCTATGCGGACTTCGCCTCTAAGATAGTCTTGGAAAACGCATTCACCGGTTTCTGGTTTTGTCATGCGGATGACGTATTTCTCTCTTTTCTCAAGTTTTTCGGCTATCTGTTGATCGGTAAATTTTAGGCAGTGTCCGTCGTAACCCGGCTGTTGCTTTTTTTCCATCTGATTCTGCCGGAGTTGACTAAGCCGCGAACTAGAGCAGAAACAGCGAAAAACTTTCTTTTCCTCTAGTAAATGATCTATGTGCTGTGTGTAAATATGAGCACGTTCGCTTTGCCGATAAGGCTCAAACTCACCCCCACGGTCTGGACCTTCGTCCCAGTCAAGCCCCAACCAATTAAGCGAATCCAGGATCCTTTGTTCCGATTTCGCCGTACTTCGAACTTGATCAGTGTCCTCTACACGCAAGATAAACTTGCCGCCGTGTTGATGAGCGAAACAACGATTAAATAAGGCTATATAAGCAGTGCCAACATGGGGCTCGCCAGTTGGAGATGGAGCAATACGTGTTCTGATCTGAGCCATGAGAGATTGGATAACCCGGTAAGAACTGTTCGCTGTTGATTATACGCGATTACCCTTTAATTCTCATCGAAGGAAGCGATAGCATTGAGCTTCAATGATTACTCCTCTCTTTCAACGACTTGACATACCAAGCAGCATTGGATAAATAGTGCTTTTAGGACACCTATCGCTAAATGATTCCCAATCACAAATTTTGTATTGCTCCAATGATGGACTGGACGGATCGTCACGACCGGGTATTCTTGAGGCAGTTTTCAGGGCATGCGCTGCTTTACACCGAGATGGTTACCAGTGCTGCGTTAGAACACGGAGACGCCAATTATCTATTAAAACATGATAACAGCGAGCATCCAGTTGCTCTTCAGCTTGGTGGTAGTAACCCTGAGGAGCTTGCAAGAGCGGCAGCACTTGGCGAGCAAGCTGGTTTCGACGAAATTAATCTGAATGTCGGCTGCCCAAGTGATCGAGTTCAATCAGGGGCATTCGGTGCTTGTTTAATGACCGACCCACGACACGTCTCCACTTGTGTCGCTTTCATGAAGAAATCAACTCGATTGCCAGTAACAGTTAAATGTCGCATTGGAGTAGATGATCACGACTCTGAAGCAGATTTATTGAATTTCATCAATATTGTCGCCATGGGCGGCTGTGAGATATTTATCATTCATGCTCGTAAGGCCTATCTAAAAGGGCTCACCCCTAAGGAAAACCGGGAAATTCCGCCTCTTAATTATGAGCGGGTATTCACAGTCAAGCAACACCACCCCTACCTGAACATAGTAATTAATGGTGGCATTACTAGTATGAATACGGCACAACAACTTCTTAAGGAAGTAGATGGGGTTATGATAGGGCGAGAGGCCTATCAAAATCCCTATTTTTTACATTATGCGAATAGTCAACTCTTTGGAGAAGTGGTACTAAGAAAGTCCCGTGCAGACTATTTCACTCAATACCTTCCTTACGTTGAATCGGAGTTGTCCAAGGGAACACCTTTGCAACATATGACTCGCCACTTGCTTGGATTATTTAAGGGGCAGAAAGGAGGCAAACTCTACCGGCGCCATCTGAGCGAACATAGCCATAAACAAGGAGCCAATATAAATGTGCTTCTAGATGCCATTGCTTATGTAACCTGATATGGCATCATGAGATCCTCTGAAAAGTATTCCTATTATGCTCAATTCTATTAAACAGTTTTTTGAAAACAAGCTGGTAAATAACGAAGAAGAACCAACATCTTCAAGCATCGCCAAAACAGATCTGGCATGTGCCGCATTGCTAATAGAAGTGATTAACTCTGATCACAAATTAGAAGAGCAAGAAACCCAAGCCTTTTTCTCTGTTCTACAAAATAATCTAAATATTCCTGGCGAAGATATAGATGAATTGGTAGAACTTGCAGAAAATCAAGCCAAGGAAGCTACCTCGCTATATGAATTTACAAGTTTAATTAATAGCGACTATGATTACTCTCAAAAGGTCGGCCTAATTGAGAATATGTGGCGTATAGCTTTCTCCGATAACAACCTGGACAAATACGAAGACCATTTAATCCGGAAAATTTCTGACCTGATCTACGTATCGCATAGCGACTTTATCAGGGCCAAACTTAAAGTACGCGACGCCAGCAACTAGCATATAGGGCTTCGCGTAGAACCTGCAGCATTAGACTCATTTGGTTAATAGCGTCATTGCCTCTCCCAATCCTTTTACCGAAAACGAGAACATACGATCGTCCAAAAGCTCGCGGACTATTTCGATTGAGTAACTATGCTCCCAGTAATCTTTAGGGGTAGGATTAATCCAAACCATATGATCAAACACATCAGTTAACCGTTTAACCCATACCGCACCAGCCTCTTCATTATAATGCTCAATACTTCCTCCCACATGAGTAATCTCGTACGGAGCCATCGTCGCATCACCCACAAAGATGACTTTATAGTCCTTGGTATATTTATTGATGATCTCAAAGGTTGAAGAGGTTTCCGCGTGCCTTCTGCGACTTTTCGTCCAGACTGACTCATATAAAAAATTATGGAAGTAGTAGTATTTAAGGTGCTTGAATTCCGACCTCGCTGCTGAGAATAGTTCTTCACATAATTTTATGTGGGGGTCCATAGAGCCCCCAACATCGAAAAACAATAATACTTTTACTGCATTATGTCGTTCGGGAATCATCTTAATATCGAGCAAACCGGCATTCTTAGCGGTTGACGAAATTGTGTCGTCCATATCAAGCTCCTCAACTGCGCCAGTTCTTGCGAACTTTCGCAAGCGTCTCAAGGCCAACTTGATATTACGGGTACCTATTTCGACCGAATCGTCTAGATCCCGATAATTACGCCGATCCCAGACCTTTACCGCGCGCTGGTTACGCCCTTGATCTTGCCCTATCCGAATGCCTTCAGGATTATATCCATATGCCCCAAACGGTGAAGTTCCGCCCGTGCCAATCCATTTGCTGCCCCCCTGATGTCGCTTTTCCTGTTCCTCCATGCGCTTTCGGAACTCCTCCATAAGCTTTTCCAGGCCTCCTAGAGCTTCTATTTGTGCTTTTTCTTCATCGCTAAGCATCGATTCTAGCTGCTTGCGTAACCACTCGTCGGGGATCTGATAAAGAGCCATTTCGTCTATTATTTGTATATTTTCGAAATACTTGGCAAAAGCGACGTCAAACTTATCGAAGTTTTTTTCATCCTTTACTAAGCACAATCTTGACAAGTGATAAAAATCATCCACATTGCCAAAGATAATGTTTTTCTTTAAGCATTCCAGTAGCGAGAATAACTCTGTGAAGGAAACAGGGAGTCGTTCCTCTTTCAGCGTCATAAAGAAATTAATCAGCATGTTGTCGATTTGCTCTGTGCATAAAAGCCAGCTTTTCAAGCAAGTGAACATCTTGTTCGTTTTTTAATAAAGCCCCGTACAAAGGAGGTATAGCATTTTTTGTATCATGATCCTTTAGAACATCTACTGGAATATCGTCTGCCATTAAAAGCTTAAGCCAATCAATAAGTTCTGACGTAGAAGGCTTTTTCTTTAAACCAGGTATTTTGCGCAAATCAAAGAAAATATCCATTGCCTGGCTTACTAGCGCTTTCTTTACCCCCGGATAATGTACCTCAATAATTTTCTCCATTGTCACGGTATCCGGAAATTCAATGTAGTGGAAAAAGCAACGGCGGAGGAAGGCATCAGGAAGCTCTTTCTCATTGTTACTGGTAATAAGAATAATGGGTCGAGTTTTTGCTTTTATGAGTTCTTTCGTCTCGTAGACAAAAAACTCCATTTTATCTAACTCAAGTAGCAGATCATTAGGAAATTCAATATCAGCTTTGTCGATTTCGTCAATCAGAAGCACAGCCCGCTGCTCAGACCGAAATGCTTGCCAGACTTTTCCTTGTATTATGTAGTTGGAAATATTTTTTACTTTTTCTTCACCTAATTGGGAGTCTCGCAAGCGTGATACAGCATCGTATTCATAAAGCCCTTGCAATGCTTTCGTCGTTGACTTGATGTGCCATTCGATAAGCGGCAAGTCCAGAGCCTTAGCTATTTGCTGAGCGAGCATTGTTTTCCCCGTCCCAGGCTCACCTTTTATAAGAAGTGGCTTCTGTAACTGAATTGCAGCATTCACTGCCATTTGAAGCTCGTCAGTCGCTATATACTCATCCGTGCCAGTAAAATTCATCGTGATATCCACTGCAA
>JAKUTG010000019.1:0-6767 GCA_022447905.1 Pseudomonadales bacterium
GAACCAGTGTAGTCATTAACTTAGCTCCAGTTCCTCCCAGAGGATGACCGAGTGCCTGCGCGCCACCATTTACGTTCAATTTGTCCATGTCTGCGTTCAGTGCCTTCGCCCAAGCTAAAGGAACCGAACCGAAAGCCTCATTGACTTCGTAAAGATCAATGTCATCGATAGAGAGACCTGCTTTTTCTAGGGCTTTTTCTGTAGCAGGTATGGGACCTTCGAGCATGATAACTGGATCTGATCCGATCACAGCCAGCGATTGAATCTTAGCTCGTACCGGTAGTTTGTATTTCTTGACCGCCTCTTCATTAGCCACCATGATGGCAGCTGCACCATCACTGATCTGGCTGGCCGTTCCAGCGGTTATAACGCCCCCCTCGCGCAGAGTATTTAGTGATTGCATGGCTTCAAGCGATGCATCAAAACGGATACCCTCATCGACATCATGAACATCCGCATTGCCATCTTCCAAATTGATATTCAATGGCACAATTTCCTGCTTGAAGTAGCCACTCTCAGTAGCAAGCCTAGCCCTCTGATGACTCAACACGCCAAACTCATCGAGTTCCGGTCTGTCGATATCGTATTTCTCTGCAAGTAACTCGGCTCCATCGAACTGACTGAACTGGATACCTGGATATTGCAACTCGAGGCGGTCTCCCTTTGGCGTGCCTCTGCCATGCGCCAGTCCGTCTCGGATATTGGACCCAATCTCTACTTTGCTCATGGCTTCCACTCCACCGCAGATGATGACATCCTGTGTCCCCGACATGACGGCCTGAGCACCAAATTGAATTGCTTGCAAGGACGATCCGCATTGGCGATCCACAGTAGTTCCCGGTACTTCCAAGTCCAACTTGGATGACAAGGCCACATTGCGACCCAGGTTGCCAGCTTGCGATCCAATTTGCATGACCACTCCGAAAATAATGTCGTCGACTTTATCTGTAGGGATACCGGTGCGGTCTACCAGTTCATCGACTACAATTGCTCCCATGTCCACCGGGTGGATTTGACTCAATCGCCCCTTCTTTTTGCCGGTGGCAGTTCTCACTGCACCTACTATGTATGCTTCAGCCATATGTTGTGTTCCTCTATCTACTATGTCTCTTAGTCGCTGTAAATGAGTTCGATTCCCTTCCATTGGAATTAACTGTATGAGTTTGAATAGCGTAACTGCCTATATTGCTGGCATTCTTATGCCTGCGTCGAGACGGATTGTTTCTCCGTTTAAATAGCTGCAGTTCACGATATGAGCGACTTCCTGTGCAAATTCCGCCGGATCGCCGAGTCTTTTCGGAAACTGCGTTATAGCGATAAGTGGTTCCTTAATTTCATCGGGCGCCTTAGCCAGCAATGGAGTTTCGAAAACCCCTGGAGCTACGGTCATGACCCTAACGCCTCGCTTGGCAAGGTCCCTGGCAATGGGCAGCGTCATTGCTACAATTCCACCCTTACTGGCCGCATAGCCGGATTGACCGGTCTGACCATCGAAGGCAGCGATTGACGCCACATTGATAATTACGCCGCGTTCTTCATCCTCTGTTTGCGGCTCATTTAGCTGCATCACCTCGGCACAGAGTCGAAGTACGTTAAAAGTTCCTATCAGGTTGACACGCACAATATGTTCAAACTTTTCCAGTGGCATAGGTCCTTTCCTGCCCACTGTGCGCGCCGCTCCGCCGATTCCTGCGGAATTAACATTTACGTGAATTGTGCCGAACTCCTCTTTTGCTTTCTCGATAGCTTTTTTTACCGCCCCCTCATCAGCAACATCACCGGCGTGCCAGGCTGCTTTTTGGCCTAATTCAGTTGCTGCGTGCTCTAATGCCTCTGCGTTGAGATCGTACAGAAACACATTAGCACCAGCAGCCTTAAAATTTCTGGCCGTGGCCAAGCCAAGACCGGATGCTCCCCCAGTAATAAAGGCCGTCTTGCCATTCAATTCCATCGTATTAGTACCGCCCATCAGATTAATTCGGACACGAAGCATAATCAATCCAGGCGCAAAGTGAAACCGGAAGTATTGGCGATTAATTGATAAACCTCAATCGGCATCACTCATGGCGGTTTATTGTTAGGGATTCTTCCCCTATCATTCTTGATCTACCTAAAAAGGGAAGTAAAACCATGGGTCCATTAACCGGAATCAAAGTCATCGAAATGGCAGCCATCGGGCCGGTACCATTCTGCGCCATGATGTTATCAGACATGGGTGCTGAGGTGATTCGCATAGACCGGCTTAGCCAAAAAGGCAGCGGTAGTAGTGCAAACGTGCTGTATCGTGGCCGCAAATCAGCGGCGTTCGATCTTAAAAATTCTACTGCGCTAGACACTACCTTGCGCCTTAGCGATCAAGCAGATGTGCTATTGGAAGGATTTCGTCCCGGCGTTATGGAACGCTTGGGGCTGGGACCAGAGGTTTGTCTGGAACGCAATCCGAAATTGGTTTACGGCCGGATGACTGGTTGGGGACAGAACGGACCGCTCTCCCATGCTGCAGGTCACGATATTAATTACATTTCCGTTGCTGGTGCTCTTGGCGCAATGGGTTACGCTGATCGACCACCCGCTCCTCCACTAAACCTCATAGGGGATTTCGGCGGAGGAGCTATGTACCTGCTAACGGGTATTCTTGCAGCCATAGTAGAAAGAAGCAGTTCCGGCAAGGGTCAGGTAGTCGATGCAGCTATGACTGACGGTACCGCGAGTTTATTGAGCCCGTTTTATGGTTTGATGGCCATGGGTATGTGGACCACAGAACGATATAGCAACCGTTTGGATGGCGGTGCTTTCTACTACGGCAGTTATGAATGCAGCGATGGCAAGTATATTTCCCTCGGCTCTCTCGAGCCTCAGTTCTACGCATTACTTTTAGAAAAATGTGAAATTACTGAAGAATCCTTTAAAGAGCAATCAGACCAAAAAACCTGGCCCATTAAGCGCAAAAAGATGGAGGCACTGTTCAAGACGAAAACTCAGCGGGAATGGTGTGACATTATGGAGGGGTCCGACGTGTGCTTTGCACCAGTTCTGAACTTAGCGGAAGCGCCAGATCACCCACATAATAAGACAAGGCAAACGTTTGTAGAAGTACAAGGTGTGACGCAGCCTGCCCCAGCTCCGCGATTCAGTAGGACTCAAGGCAAGATCCAATCCCCGGCGGCTATCACCGGGGCAAACACAGAGGAAGTGCTCAGCAACTGGGGGTTCTCAGACTCGGAAATCTCAAACCTTAAAACGAATAACGTGATCTAACTCCTAGACTTACAACTGTCGCAGGCATTGTAATTAGGAACCAGTAAATCTTGGTGGTAAAGTGGACTGCAAATGAGATTAAGCTGGCAGACGCAGATTCACTAAGCGACGCTATCGAGGAAAACAAAGTGCTGAAAGTACCTATTCTATTATTTTTTCTGGCAATTCTCGCTGGCTGCGAAAACCTGTATCAAAACGAAGGCATTCCCAGAATTAATTCGCAAAGAGATGTCGATGCCTACAACGCCACGGTTTCCGCCGAATCTGATATGCTGGTTTGTACAAGAGAGCAGGTACTAGGCAGCAATATCAGAGAATTCGTTTGCCTGACAGTAGCGCAACGAGAACGTCTGAGACAGGCTGCGGTTGAGGACCTAGAATTCCTAAACCAGGAACTTAACAGAACTGGCTCTGCCGCCGGTCCAGAGTAACCTATTAATTTCAGAATTTTTTCATGAGCAAGCACGTCAAAAATTCAAGGCATTTCTATTGTGCGGTTGAGGTAGCGATGAGATATCATTTGATCATTCGGTATAGCAAGGTCTTGATTATTTGAATATTTGCCTCATCTTAGCTGGGTGTGACGAATATAAGGTTTAACCATTTTTAAACCGAATCAGCGTATGATTGGCTGTAGGTCACCTAAATCGGGGTATCATGGGAATTCAGGAGATATATAAACAATGATTATGGTGCAGAGCACATTTCACTTACTGCCTGAATCCAAGGCAGAAATGATTCGGCTTATGAAAAACATGGTTGAACTGTGCCGTCAGGAGCGTGGTTGCCTGAGTTATGAATATTTCGAAGGAGTAACCAATCAGAACCAGATAATCCTTTTGCAAGAATGGGAGAACGCGGATTGTCTGCAAGAACATTACAAGACTGTTCACATGGAAAACTTTATCAGCAGTTTGGGTAAATACTTAGAAAGCCCGGTGAGCACTCGCAGCTATGTGTCCCAAGAAGAAAGAATCGTAAATTCTCGAGCTGAAGAACTGCCTGAGTCTGAACAGACCATTCACTGATACGAGCCTGGCCTTTAATTGCCCGCTTCGAATGCTTTGATTTCGTCCGTTACATGGCGTGCCAACTCATTTGGAATGGGAAAAGTCAGGTGATACTGAGAGATTTTCCAACCTTCATTAGTGCGAATCAGCACGCCCGTACCCCTACTAGTCCCATAACTTAAACTATCGAGCATCTCGTCAAACCATGCACTCATTCCATCAGGGGTAAGATTGATGTTTCTTGATACTGAACGATAAACCCATCCAGTGCGGTTGCCCGCATAGGCCCTGAATTCATTCTTAATCCAGCGTTCTGAAGCATCTGTGCCCAAGAAAACACCGTCTTCACTCATCAAATCGAAATATGTGCTCCAATCGCCCTCAGCGGCTGCAGCATGGTATGCGTCCAACACCTGACCAATCTCTATGATATAAGATTTAATGCGCTCCGAATCTTGCGCATGGGCGAATTGAAAGATCATTACCGCAACAAGAATATAGAATTTTTTCATTTCTCTAGCCCTCCGGCTTTTGCTCCTCTGCAGACGGCGCTCCAGTGGTAGCCACTTCTTCGAATTCTCCAGCATCCAACCGCCCAAAATAGTCCTTGGCCATTTCCGAGACTTTGGGAGCTAGGATAATTGTAGAGATCATTGTGGGAATAGCCATGGTGGCATATACACCGTCAAAGAGACTAATCACGGCCTCCAACGAAACAACTGCGCCAGCTGTAACAAGCGCCATGTATGCCCATAAATAGTACTTCTCAGTTTTTGTCCCAAACAAAAAACCCATGCATTTGCTTCCATAGTAGGAATAGGTGAGTACTGTGGTAGTACTAAGCACGAACACCATGACCAACACCAGGTAAGCCCCAAACCCTGGAAACGCTTGTTCATAGGCCTGGGATGTCAGAGTTACTCCTATTGCGTCACCCTGCCAGGCACCCGTGACAAGCAGAGCAAGCGCAGTGCAAGTACAAACAATGAGAGTATCGATGATAGGCGCTACCATCGCTACCAAACCTTCACGGACTGGCTCATTCGTTTTGGCTGCTCCATGGGCTAATGACTCGGTGCCAAGTCCAGCTTCGTTAGAGAACACACCACGTTGTACTCCTATAAGGATCACGGCTCCAATAGCTCCTCCGGAAACAGCATCACCTGTAAAGGCATCCTTAAAGATCAGAGCAAACATAGCGGGTATCTCGCTAATATTATTGAGCAGCAGGATGCCGGTAATAGCAAGGTAAAAAACTACCATGATGGGCACTAGCCTGCCTGCTACCGCGGATACCCGTTTGACTTTGCCCACTGCTATAGAAAACAACACCACTGACAGAAGGATACCCATGATTAAATCAAACACGAGATGATTTTCGGAGGTAGTGATACCTGCGGGGATCACCACTACATCTCTTACAATCTGCACCAACTGGTTGATCTGAAAAACTGGCAACGTGCCGACCATTCCAGCAATGGCAAACATCCATGCAAGCGGCAGCCACCTGTAACCCAATCCTTCACGAATTACGTACATGGGCCCACCCTGGAGTTTGCCACTGTCATCATGACCACGGTACAGAATGGCTAACGACGCTGTGTAGAACTTAGTGGAGATACCAACTAGAGCAGTCACCCACATCCAAAACACTGATCCGGGCCCGCCAACTGTGATGGCGACTGCAACGCCGGTTATATTACCCAGTCCGATTGTACCAGCAAGCGCTGTTGCTAGAGCCCGATAGTGTGTTATTTCCCCGGCCGTAGCACCAGTATGTTTGTTGTGCCGACCGCGAAGGAGATCAAAGCTGTGCCCAAAATAGCGGAAGTGCATCAGTTTAGAGTGGGCCATAAAGAATAGGCCGCCACCTACTAGAAGTACTACCAGTGGTGGCCCCCACATAAAATTGGCGAATGCCGCCAGTGCCGCTTCCATTTGATCCATAAAAAACCAGAGAACCTTTAGGTAAAGGGTTTACAACCGATAGCGGGCACTACTTGATATTATCAGAAAAAGTAAAAGCAGCTGGCGGGTTAGCGTGTTTCAGATGCTCCACAAAATAATCCCAGCGACGTTTCATAAAATAACGTGAATTGCCGAAACTGTGGCCCACATTAGGAATCAACAACAAATCAAAATCCTTTTCTGCCTCTATCAAAGCTTCTACTACTAACATAGTGCTGCTTGGATGCACGTTAGTATCCATCATGCCATGGGCGAGTAGCAGTTTGCCCTCAAGCTTGTCCGCAAAGAGCTGGTTTGCTTGGTTGTCATAGTTCGTCGCCTCCCCGCCGTCGCCCGGAGTAGGTTGGGCCTCTGGGTAAGTCTCCAGTAACCCTTGCCATTTTTCACCCCAGTCATCTTCATAGTTCCGGTTATCATGATTTCCAGCGCTCGAAACGGCAACTTTATAGAACCCCGGGTAGCGTAGTATGCCGGCTGTAGAAGCAAACGCCGCGGCCGGGGGGGGGGCGCCGCCGGCCCGCGGGGAGGGGC
>JAKUTG010000019.1:6777-18887 GCA_022447905.1 Pseudomonadales bacterium
GAATGCCCCCAGATCCCCACCCGGTCAAAGTCCATCCAAGAATTCAGTTCAGCCAGCTGACGAATAGCAGTTATCTGGTCAGGTAGTCCATTATCTCCCATGTTACCGTAGTAAGCATCATGGAAGGATTTGGATCGACCCGGCGTGCCCATTGCATCCACTTCTACTACGACGAAGCCCAGCTCGGCCAATGCTTGCTTATCGCGCCGGGACGCCTGGAAGGCCCGGCTACCCACACTGCCAGTTTGTGGGCCAGGGTACAGGTAGTTTAGCACCGGATAGGATTGGGTTTTATCCAAGTTGGATGGCTGATACATCAGGCCATACAGGTCCGTCTGTTGCTCCCGAGCTTTTACTTTGAAGGGTATTGGCGCCACCCATCCCGATTCCACTAATGCACTGATATCAGTTTCTTCTAATTTTGCAATGACCTCACCATCTCTATTGCGCACCACAGACTCAGCGGGTTGGGTTGGGGTAGACCAAGTATCAGTGAAGTAATCCGCCGAATTAGACCAGTTGATAACATGGTGCCCCGGCTCCGGTGTCAGGTTGACCAAATTACTTCCATCGAAACGAACTCGATACAAATAAGAATAATACGGGTCTCCAAGTTCACGGTTTGAACCTGTAAAATAAATCAGCCCTTTGTCACTGTCGATCTTCTGGACCTGTAGTACACTCCAGTTCCCACTGGTGACCTGCTTCTTGAATTCACCATTTGTGAGATCATAAAAATACAAATGACCCCAGTTGGATTTTTCAGAAAACCAAATGAACTCATTGCGGTCATGCAATACTCGCCAGTTCGCGGAACCCACACCCGATTCATAATAAGTGCTGACCGACTCACTAAAAACGTCACGCACTTCACCGGTTTCGGGGTTGGCCACTCTTAACTGGGCTGACTTGTGATCACGACTGGAAGAAACAAAAGCTAATTTCTGACTGTCCGCACTCCATTCAACATCGAGAAACCTGCCGTTGCGTCCTGCCATATGATCACGAGTAGTTGATCGATGAAAGTCAGGTGGCATCTCCAACCGCACTAATCGCAGGTTTTCTTCCACGTGAAGGACCACTCTTTCAATCAAGAAGATATGCTCATCTCCAGGTAATGGGTATTTCCACACATCGAGCTCTGGGTGTCCTACCTGCGTCGAATAAAGGTACATATCTTTCACGTTTCTGCCATCGTGCCTGAACGTTGCCAATTTTTTAGAGTCTGGAGACCAGAGTAATACCGGACCTTCTCCTCGACTCCAACCAGCGTTATTTGTGGCGTAACCGTAGGACTCTACGCCATCAAAGGTTAACTGGGTCAGTTCATTGGTCACTATGTTGCGTAGCCAAAGATTATGCGCCTCTATATAGACCGCTTTGCGTCCATCGGGTGACAAGTATTCATTTTGTGGCTCATCCTCTAGTAGCTGCAATGCATAGCTGATGAGATTGAGTCGATATCGTGACTCCTCGAAATTGAACTCCACAAACTCTCGATCGTCGGTAATTTCTATCTGGGTTAAATCCAGATTATTTTCTTTCGTATCTTTTTCGGTATATCTTGACAGTGATTCAGCCAGCCTTGCATGCTCAAACAAAGGTGACTTGCCATTGGAAGTCAAATCGACCAGGATATAATTATATCCTTGTGATGTTGATTTCTGGTAAACAAGCCTTTCATCCTCCTGCCAATACTCATTGATAATAACGTCATAAACGATTTTCGAAGTATTAGCTGCAAGGGATTTCTCCGCTCGCCTGTAATCTTGCACAGTCACTAATTGCTCGCTGATTTGTTCAGGTGGCAATGACGCAGGCGAACAAGCTAAAACCGCTACCGGCAATAAAATAAAGAATATACGTTCCCAACCAATGAAGGTCTTCATAAGAGGTTCTCTGGAATAGGAAAAAATGTTAGAAAAAATTGGATTTTAAGAAATCGTGGCAAGAGATGCACTTTAAAGCAAAACATCCAAAATCAGATTTGTTGAATCTACAATGCGTTCATCGCGCGCCCGTAGATCAGGGGCAAACGATTCTCCCGTAAGATGCTGAAGTCCCTGTATATAACGCACAGCAATTTCATTAGCCTGTTCTTCAGTGAACTGCTGGTCTTTCTCAGTCACCATCCCGCGAGCGAACTCCTTTGAAAATGACACAGGCTTCCCGTCTCGCGTCAACAGTTCCCCTTTATCGTCCAGCTTCCAAAAACGAGAGGAATCCATTGTATAGAGTTCATCGGCAGCGACGATCTGCCCTTGGCTGTTGATGCCGTGTTCAGTCTTCGTGTCTACCAATACCATGCCTTTACCCGCTAGATACTGAGACACTATACCGAAAGCCATGATGGAAGAGTTCCTTATCTGGGCATATTGGTTCCAGCTGCATACATCATTATCAACTAGGTCCTGCGCATCGATGGTACGATCCACCTGATCCTTAGTACTTGGCGTATCCATCAGGTAGGGAAGAATACCATTAGGCTCGAGGTCTCCAACAATTAGCCGGTGCCCGGCGTATTGCATTACGCTCAGCCCCGCCTCCTTCGCCGCCAGCCAGTGTATATAAAGGGAAGTGGAGGTAGAGCTCTCTGCCATGTATAACCTCAGCACATTTTCCAACCTTACCAGTTTCAGGTTCTCGGCTGGAATTACAGTTGAGCTTGGCTTGAGGTGGGCTACTTCGAACTGGGACGAACCGAGCACATCTTTCACGAGACGCAACATATGGTCATGATTAAAAGCGAGTACTTGGTCCTTAAATGGAATAGCACCCCGGTTAACATCATGCGTAGAAATACGGTTGTTTCGGAACATTAAGCGTATGGGCCTACCAAGTCTGTCAACAAGGTCGCCAGAAAAAACCGAGTCAGACACCTTGCCTTCAAGAACAGTGACACCGGTGAGGCGAGGGAGATCGCCGTCTTCTATGAGTTGTTTTATGAGCCTTCCCTGACTAACAGCAGCACCATGGGAAGCAACCAGTTCGCGAATTTCTTTTTCGTCTAGCATAAGTTACCGAAATCGATGTCTCTCTTTGGCAGCAAAGGAACGAAGCATAGTTGAATCAGGAAATGACTACAAGAAAGCGCGGCTAAGGAGCATTGAGCCTTTGTAAATCGCATTAATTGCTCTATCTCATGCCTCCCTGCTGGGCTAAAATCGCCCTTCTATGAGCAACCCTACCCAAACTCACGCGTGGCGAAACCTACATAGGGAATGCGAAGAATTCAAGAACTCCGCCTTTCGCTTGAACGATCTGTTTACAAGTGATAGTAAGCGATTCGATCGCTTTTCCGTTTTCACAGACCAGTTGTTGTTGGACTACTCCAAAAACTATCTAACTGGCCAGTCTTTTAAGCTTCTTATCGACCTAGCAAATGAGTGCAAAGTGCCTGCTTCTATTGCAGCCATGTTTTCCGGCGATAAGATCAACCCCTCCGAGAATAAGGCGGCATTCCACGTTACTTTACGGGATCCCGATAGCAAATTCTCTGAAGTTGGAGAAACACTGGAAAAAATAACAGATTTTGTAGAGGCTTTGCGCAACGGTGATTGGAAGGGTTATAACGGAAAGCAAATTACCGATGTGGTTAACATAGGCATCGGTGGTTCTAACCTTGGCCCATCGTTGGGATGTGAGGCTCTCGCTGATTTAATTACCCACACCCCACAACTGCATTTTGTTTCCAACGTCGATCCAGTCCACCTTCGTAGCACTCTGAACGCTCTGAACCCTGCTTCCACGTTGTTTATCATCTCCTCCAAATCATTCACTACTCTGGAGACTCAGCAGAATGCGGAGAAGGCCCGACTGTGGTTACTTGAACAAGCGCAGGACGAAAGCGCCCTTGCTAAACACTTCATTGCGATCACTGCGAACACGCTAGCGGCGCGTGAATTCGGAATAAGTGCTGAAAATTTGTTTCCCGTGTGGGATTGGGTAGGAGGCAGGTATTCATTATGGTCCGCTATTGGTATGCCGATCGCACTCGCTATTGGTATGCAGAATTTTCGTGAATTACTGGCAGGGGCACACGCAATGGACAGGCACTTCCAGAAGGCTGCTCTCCACGAGAATATGCCAGTTATCATGGGGTTATTAACTGTGCTATACACCGGTTTTTTCAACAGCCAAAATACTGCCGTCATCCCCTACAGCGAACGTTTGAAGCTACTGCCCAGTTATCTGCAGCAGCTCCAAATGGAAAGTCTCGGCAAATCTGTCGATGTAGAAGGCAAACCAGTGGAGACGAACACAGGAGAAATAATTTGGGGAACAGCCGGCACCAATGGACAGCATTCCTACTTTCAGTTGCTGCATCAGGGTACCCAGTTTGTACCTGTTGACTTCATTGCGTTGGCTAAACCCAGGTTCGAAGTTGAAAAAGAACAACACCAGCACCTGCTGGCTAACTGTTTCGGCCAGAGTCTTACTTTGATGAAGGGTAATACGAATTCGGAGGCTCCCCACAAGAACCTACCAGGTAACAAGCCCAGTAATACCCTCATGCTTAGAGAACTAAATCCTTATAACCTCGGCAGCCTTATTGCACTCTATGAACACAAAGTGTTTGTACAAAGTGTAATCTGGAACATTAACGCCTTCGATCAATGGGGAGTTGAATCAGGCAAGTTTTTGTCCCGAGAAATGTTTGATTCTCTTTCCAGCAAAGTGACAGCATTAAATCTTGATGCTTCAACGAATGGCCTGATCCAGTTCACCAGGAAATGGAACGAGTAGCTGACTCTGGTTAATACATGAGTCTAAGCAAGGGTTAGGGATTATTGATGATGGGCCACATCAAGAGAAAATTGATAGATAACAATAAACGAGCGTACTTAAATTAAACCTGCTGTTCAATTTCATCTAGCTGAATGGTTTCGGAAAAAGAAGAAGACGAACGTAGTGTCAACCAGAAGTGGCCCGGCGCAACCTCATAGTGAAAATTTTATGGCCGCCACTGATTTCGCGGTGGGAACTCGTAACAAAGCCGTGCTTTTTGTAAAGATTGATAGCGGACTTGTTCCAGACAGATGTCTCAACCATGAAGCGACTGTTGGGTTTAGTCTCTAATATCGCGTGTAATAACATATCGCCTAGACCAGAACGAAAACGGGAGGGAATAACAAAGAAACTGCTGATTAGAAAATCTTCTTCGGCACCTTCTATTTCAGCGGCCGCAAGTAATTCCGTGCCTTCCCATATTCCAAAATACCGGGAGCAGCTCCACTGTATATCTTTGACACTACGATCTAAAGGTGGAAATTTGTCGATTCCGATTAAACTCGCTTCCACCTGATAGGCTCTCTGACCTAGCTTCCAGATTTTTTCTGCAATATCAGGTAACCGTTGGTTCAAGCGGCATATCGTGTTCATAACATTCAGCGTGCGTACATCTCGAAGGAATTCTAGAGTTTCATTGAAAAGTACAGAACAAGGCTTTGATTCAGCAATTTCGATTACGTCATGCATTCACTTGATTTGCAGACTGATGCCACCTGGAAAGTCTTCTCAATTAATCTAACTCGATGATGCTAAGAGGTAAACTCAGGACCGGATCAGGGCAAGAAGCTCATCAGTCTTGATGAGCATTAAGCGCTCATCGGAACGAGACTCCACATTCAGCCGCACAACAGGCTCAGTATTAGATGCCCGTAAATTGAAGCGCCAATTGTCAAAAGTCATGGAAATTCCATCGGTATGATCGATGCTTTGTGCTTCCGATCTATACGTTTCTTCTATGAGTTGAATCAATGCCGCTGGATCTTCGACAGTGTTGTTAATTTCGCCACTAACGGGGAAGGCGGCCATGCGTTCCTCGACCAGCGCCGAGAGAGGCTTATTTTTTTTCGCCATTAACTCCACCACGATTAGCCAAGGGACCATACCACTGTCGCAGTAAAAAAAGTCTTTAAAGTAGTGATGGGCACTCATCTCTCCGCCATATATCGCGTCCTCTGAAAGCATGCGCTCTTTCATAAAACCATGGCCGGTCTTACATTGGATCGCATTGCCTCCCTTAGATTCGACTAGGTCTATCGTGTTCCAGGTCAGACGTGGATCATGCACAATACCAGCACCCGGATGCTTTTCAAGAAAGTACTCTGCCAGCAGACCAACAATGTAATAGGCCTCTATAAAGCGTCCTTTTTCATCGAAGAAAAAACAACGATCGAAATCACCATCCCAGGCGATTCCCAAGTCAGCCTGGTTTGCGTTGATGGCATCAATTGTCGGTTGGCGATTCTCAACCAACAACGGGTTGGGGACACCGTTAGGGAAGTTACCGTCAGGCTCATGGTGCATCTTGATAAAATCGAACGGAAAATGTGATTCTAGTTGATCGATTACCGAACCGGCGACACCATTGCCCGCATTACAAACAATTTTCAAAGGTTTTAAAGATTCCACATCTATATAGCGCAATAAGTGCTCTATGTACGCGTGCCTCGTGTTCTGCTCTGTGATATACCCTTTTTTATCACCGTTAAAAAACTCATTTTTCTCTGCCAACAATCTGATGTCATTGAGTCCCGTATCGCTGCTAACTGGCTTGGAGTTCTCGCGAACCAACTTCATTCCATTGTAATCCTTTGGATTATGGCTGGCAGTAACGATTATGCCTCCATCGGCTCCAAGGTGGGAGGTAGCGAAATATACTTCTTCAGTGCCACATTGACCGATGTTGATGACTTTGACACCACCATCAATCAGCGCAGATATCAATGAATCGCACAGTTGCCTGCTGGTCAGTCGAATGTCGTAGCCCACCACGACCTCGGATGGCGTTAGGTAGGCAACATACGCTCGTCCTATTTGATAGGCGATTTCCTCGTTGAACTGGTCAGGAATATGGCCGCGAATATCGTAAGCCTTGAAGCAACTGGTCAAATCGCTCGTCACTTGGAACTGCCTAGAAAAAGAGCCTGCCAATACCCAGCTTCCCTTTAATTGGCAAGATCTGAGTTGGTGTGGCTTTTGTTGATGCCGCGAACCTCATAATATGGTGTGCAGCTGGAAATAAACACTTCTTTATAACAGGCATGGTTGTTTGATCCGGATTTAACCTTTTTACTGCCTTATGTACTGGTTTTGTCTTGGCGCCCATAAATGTCCTCAAAGCGCACGATATCATCCTCTCCCAGGTAATCCCCTAGCTGGACCTCAATAATCTCCAAAGGTTCCTTACCCAAATTCGCCGCGCGATGTTTACTGCCAAGTGGAATAAATGTTGATTCGTTTATTCGCAACTCAAACTCCCTATTATCAAGAGTTATTAACCCTGCCCCCTTGATAACTGTCCAGTGCTCTGACCTGTGATGGTGCAATTGCAGCGATATTGATTCACCGGGGCTCACCATAAGGCGTTTCACCTGATAACCTTCACCGATTGCCAGTGATTCATAATATCCCCAAGGCCGGAATACCTTTGTGTGGCTGTTGATTTCTTCACGACCGGCGCGTTCTAATTGCTCCACAATCTGCCTAACCGACTGCGCATTGCCTTTGCGGGCTACCAGTAAAGCGTCTGGAGTTTCAACGATTACAACATCTTCTACGCCAACTGCCGCAACCAGTCGAGAATTCGATTGAATATAGCTATTGCTTACAGCCTCGATCAGTACATCACCGCTAACAACATTGCCATTCTCATCTTTACTATCTATATCCCAGAGCGCATCCCACGCTCCCAAGTCATTCCAGTGGGCGTCCAGAGGAATCACAACGGCGCTTTCAGTATCTTCCATCACTGCATAATCTATTGAGTCACTGCGACACTGCGCGAATGTCTCTTCGGGAAGCTCGTCAAAGTCAGCACCTCTTTTGATTCCTCCAAAAACTTCCCTACATGAGGAATATATGTCTGGGGCATGTTTCTTCAGTTCTTGCAGATAATCGGTTGCTTTGAAGAGAAATATGCCACTGTTCCATAAGTAGTTCCCTGAGGCTAGGTATGATTCTGCGGTTGCAATGTCTGGCTTCTCCACGAAGCGAGAAACGTGGTAGGCATCCGTACCTTCTATCATGGGCCCCATTTTTATATACCCATAGCCCGTTTCTGGTGCACCTGGCACTATACCAAGTGTTGCTAGCTTATTTTGCCGGGCCAAAGCTATTCCTTGTTTTACAGCTTGGTGAAACACATTCGTGTCTTTTATGAGATGATCCGCAGGCAACACCAATAGGACGGCATCAGGATCATCTTCCAATGCTTCCAGTGCCGCCATTGCCACTGCAGGGGCGGTATTTCTTCCAACCGGTTCCAATAAAATGCGATTGTGGCCCCTATTAAGCTGCCTAACTTGCTCCGCGACCAAGAACCGATGTTCCCTGTTACAAATTATCAAGGGTTCCGAAATCTCAGCTAATCCATCTAGCCGAGTAATTGTATTTTGAAACAATGAGCCCAGATGTTGCGGAAAGTGAATGAATTGTTTGGGTAGAGAGGCCCTTGAAACCGGCCACAGACGGGAGCCAATACCACCAGCAAGGACGACAGGAAGCAGCATAAATTTCACCACGGGAACCAGTCAGCAATGGTAGCAAATTATTGCTGCAATTAATAAAACCATAGCGTTCCCGATATTTAGTAACTAGCTTTATAGGGAATTTGTTATCGATTATTTGGTCTTGGCGCGCTAATATCGCATGCCTTGAAAGACTGGCCTTACTGGGCTAAAAGAATTCTATGAAACCAAGGAATGATAGCTTCGTTCCCAAGAGTTCCTACGAGCTTCCCGAGTTAGTGGAATGTGGCTACGGAAGGCTGTTTGGGCCGAGCAATGCCAAACTGCCGGTCGACAACATGCT
Source organism: Pseudomonadales bacterium (assembly GCA_022447905.1). Classification (GTDB taxonomy): domain Bacteria; phylum Pseudomonadota; class Gammaproteobacteria; order Pseudomonadales; family Pseudohongiellaceae; genus UBA9145. Next base: position 15,595 of record JAKUTG010000019.1, read on the forward strand.
TATGCTGGACCGAATCACAGAAATCAATTCTCACGGCGGTGAGTATGGGCGTGGCCAGATAATTGCAGAATTAGATATCAAGCCGGAACTCTGGTTTTTTGCCTGCCATTTCCCCGGCGATCCTGTCATGCCTGGCTGTCTCGGCCTTGATGCTTTATGGCAGCTTGTCGGATTCTTTCTCCCTTGGAGCGGTTATCCAGGTAAGGGTCGCGCATTGGGAGCCGGTGAGATTAAATTCACCGGTGAAATACTGCCGCAAGCGAAAAAAGTAGTTTATGAACTTTCAATGAGACGGATTATTGACCGCAAACTCGTGGTTGGCATAGCCGACGGAACTGTGGCGGTGGATGACAAGGTTATCTACACTACTAAAGCGTTAAAGGTAGGCCTGTTTACTCCTGAGCAATCGTTTTAGAACAAGATCTTCTGAGGTGTTTATGCGACGTGTTGTGGTTACCGGTATTGGAATAGTTTCCTGCTTGGGTAACGGAAAAACAGCTGTGCTTGATTCACTCAAAACCGGCCGTAGCGGTATCCGTCATAACCAAATTTATGTGGATGTCGGCATGCGCAGTCACGTCAGTGGCAGCATAGATATCGATGTTTCTGAACTAATCGATAGGAAGTCATTGCGCTTCATGGGGGATGCCTCTGCGTACAGCTATCTGTCAATGCAGGAAGCCATTGAAGACGCTGGCCTCCAAGAAGAACAGGTCTCGAATTTACGCTGTGGTATCGTTGCAGGCTCTGGTGGCGGCTCTCCAAAGGATCAGCTGGAATCTACCGATATCGCAAAAGAGAAGGGCATTAAGCGCGTAGGCCCCTACCGTGTGCCACGCACGATGAGCAGTTCGGTTTCAGCCTGCCTGGCAACATCATTCAAGATTAAAGGCATTAACTATTCGATTTCTTCGGCCTGTGCTACCAGCGCCCACTGCATAGGCAATGCCACGGAACTGATACAAATGGACAAACAGGATTTGGTGTTCGCTGGGGGGGGGGAATCAGAACATTGGTCCTTGGATAACATGTTCGATGCCATGGGCGCATAATAAACCAATTTTAACGCCGCTCCAGAAAAAGCGTCCAGAGCATTTGATGCCGATCGTGACGGTTTCGTGATTGCCGGCGGAGGCGGCATGGTATTAGTCGAAGCACTAGACCATGCACTAGCGAGGGGAGCGAAGATTTATGCAGAAATCACCGGCTATGGAGCTACGTCTGATGGCTACGACATGGTCGCGCCATCTGGTGAAGGTGGCGCTAGAGCGATGCTAATGGCCAAGCAGAATCTTGAAGGGCCGGTAGATTATATTAATACCCACGGCACGAGCACGCCCGCGGGTGACATCTCGGAACTCAGAGCGATACGCAATGTTTTTGGGGACAGCATTCCAATTTTCAATTCCACGAAATCTCTCAGTGGGCACTCTCTCGGTGCCGCTGGTGCCCAGGAAGCCATCTACAGCCTTCTGATGATGGAAAATAATTTCATAGCGGCATCCGCCAATATCGACAAACTGGATGAAGAGGCGATCGGCTTGCCAATTGCGCTGGAACGCAAGGACGATGTAGAGCTAAACCGTATTATGTCTAACAGCTTCGGTTTTGGTGGCACTAATGCGAGCCTTGTGTTCGATCGATACTCTAATTAAGACTGTATAAAGTCGAAACCAAACAAACAATAGTGGCTTGAAACTATTTTATTAAGTGACTGGTCTACTCGGAATGCGCACTAAAAAGTTTATCTATTTGATTCTAGTTGTTAGCCTTGCTACCGGTACGGCTTATGGACAACTTGGTCCACCGTCATTTCGTGGGATTTCCACTCTAGAGCAACTCCAACCCTCTCCCCTACCGCTTGAACAGGCGTTTCCTTTCTACATCAGTGAAGTCAGCCCCGGTAAGATGCGCGTGACTTGGAACTTGGCCGATGGCCACTACCTCTATCGCCATGCGTTCAATTTCACAATGAAGCAAAATGAGACCAGTGAAGCCTTGCATGTGAATGCTCTGATTCCCAGTGGCCTCAAGAAAACGGATCAGTTCTTCGGCCAGATCGAAGCTTACTACGAAAGCTTAAGTGTGGGTCTCAACCTAACCACAGTACCCAGTCCTGAGGCGTTTCTAATCATCGAATACCAGGGATGCGCAGATTGGGGCTTCTGCTATCCGCCACAGAAAACACTTTTTAAGCTCACGCCTTGACTGTCAAAACCCAGACACAAAATGAGTGAAATAGTAGCTAATTTCTGAGAAAATGCTGCTAAAATCGACAATTGGCTGAAACCAGCTAACTGCAAAGACGAATTTTACCCGTGGGAAATTAAAAATGGCAAAAATTCTCGCCCTGCACGGGCCCAATCTGAACCTATTGGGTCATCGTGAACCAAATATCTATGGCGGCGACACCCTTAATGACATAAATTCACGCTGCAAAGCCATTTGCGTTGAAACTGGTCACGAATTCTCCAACCTGCAGAGCAATACTGAGGCAGAACTGATCAACAGATTACACGAAGCCAGGGTTGACGGCACCGCTTTTATGCTAGTGAATTTTGGCGGCTTTACTCATACCAGCATCGCTATCCGTGATGCAATTCTAGCTGTTGAAATTCCTTTTATCGAAGTTCACCTTTCCAACATTTACGCTAGGGAAGAGTATCGACATCATTCCTATTTCGCCGATATTGCGCTCGGCTGTATTGTCGGGCTAGGTGCACAAGGCTACGAACTGGCATTACATGCAGCCTTCAAGAAACTAGAGAACTAAATAATGTTTGTCGAGCACTGATTATGGATATTAGAAAAGTCAAAAAACTTATTGAATTGCTGGAAGCCTCGGATGTCGCGGAGATTGAAATCAAGGAGGGCGAGGAAGCGGTGCGTATCAGCCGTGCTCCCTCTGCTTCATCTGGACCAGTGACCTATCAGGCAGCTCCAGCTCTAAGTCCCACACCCCCGACACCAAAAGAAGCAGAAACACCCGCCGCTGGATCCGCTATAAAAGGCGATGTTGTCCAATCACCAATGGTGGGCACATTTTACCGGTCGCCTTCTCCTTCTTCGCCATCTTTTGTTGAAGTGGGGACACATGTGAAGGTTGGAGATGTGGTTTGCATTGTAGAAGCTATGAAAATGATGAACCAGATCGAATCAGACTATGCTGGCTTAGTGGAAGCCATACTAGTTGAAGACGGCGAACCTGTAGAGTTCGATCAGGCGCTGATCACAATCGCTTGATTGTTAATGCACCCTGCAACAGGATCACAATACATTCTTGATAAAGTTCT
>JAKUTG010000190.1:0-4589 GCA_022447905.1 Pseudomonadales bacterium
CACAGCGTGTTATTTCGACATGATCACCAGGCTGAACAGAACCTTTGGATCAGACGTGTGTTGAATGGTTCCGAGTTATACCGTTAAGCTGCAATGGACCACCGGGTGACAAGGGTGTGAAGACTGAAGGATGACCAACCGCTCAGCGGCTGGTTCAAGTTAAAGCAGAAAGCACTACGACGATGACTACAGTAAGTGCCCCGCCTATCATCCCAATCATTAAGCTCGATCTTCGCAATGGGTATGCTCCAAATAGCACCCGCCTAACTTATTGTATATAAAGCCCCATAAACGGCCGACCGTAAGTTCAAAATTTCTTATTTGAAATTGGGCACTACCTTCTCGCTTAAAAGTCTAAGTGAATTGATGACCCTTTCATACGGAATCCGGCCGCCATAATTACATTCCATAACTATTCCGTTGATGCCCAATTCTTCTTGAAGACCTTTGAGGCGGTCAACTACTTCATCTGGAGTTCCATATAAGACGCGATTAGCCAGTATTTCTGAATATGGCATGTTTGCCATTCTATGCATCCGGTTTGCGGCTTCTGCACTAGCGGCTGTTTGGCTAAGTTCTTGCGCGGCATATGAAAGTGCGTGTCTGGCACTTTCTTCGGGTTCTGAATGTGCCCTGTTTCTAGTCTCTGCAACGTATACCGGTACTCTGATCGAGATTCCTCCGGCCTCGCTTATTCCAGCTTCTTTGCGAGATTTTTTGTATGAAGCTAACCGTTCGATCAGTTGTTCCCTAGGGGTATTCATACTTGCAAATATCGAGTGGCCCATTGAGCCGATCAGCGGGAATGTTTCTTCACCTGCCACAGCTACAGTAATCGGAGGATAAGGCTTTTGAAATGGCTTTGGAACGACGGTCACATTTTCATAAGAATGGAATTGTCCGGCATAGGAGAATTGATCTTGTTCCCATGCTTTTGTGATTATAGCCAGAGCTTCTAGGAACCTTGGTCTACTTTCCTCGTACTGGACGTTATAACCTTGGTAATACCGAGTTAATCCACTACGTCCTATACCAAATTCGAATCTGCCCTTGGAGATGTGGTCGACCGTAGCTGCTTCCTCAGCGACCCGTAGCGGGTTGGTTAACGGTAATACTTGTACTCCTAACCCTATACGGATATGTTCAGTCTTGGCGCATATGGCGCTGGCTACAATCATCGGGGACGCCAACACAGCCCGCTCTGGACTGAAGTGATGCTCAGCTAGCCAAACGGTATCAAACCCTAACCTCTCAGCCTCCATCACTTGATCAAACGACTCGTCGAACGATTCGGCTTGGGTGTTTCCTCCACGGACGTGAAAATCTGTGAACATCCCGAAGTTCATTTCGTTCTCCTGTATCAAAGTTTTAATAGATTACAGATACCGATTTAATTGTGTTCATTATCCTACCGATAACCTAAACTATCGGATATTATATCGGGGTTGATGCATAGAAATTTTGCGCGTCCATTGGCGAACATGTTCTGGACAAGCCGAAACATCTAACTTTGTAGTGGTAGTGCCCCCATTGAATAGATCGGTGATAACACCGACGGTACGAACGTTATTCCTGGATTAGACGAGAATGAAATTGCTTAGAGGCAGAATATTTTACGGTTGGTTCGTGCTCGCCGGATGCGTCTTTGTGACATTCGGTATCTCTGGAGGTAATCATTCATTCGGCGTATTTTTAAAGCCCATGACAGAGGAGTTTGGGTGGAGTAGGGCATCGCTATCTCTGGCCTTCGGCATAACCTATATGATCTCCGGACTACTCCGCCCATTAGCAGGTTACCTGGCTGATCGCTATAGTCCCAAGGCCGCTTGCCTAGCAGGCGTGATGGTAATGGGCCTGATGTTGTTCCTGATCCCGTTCATCGAGAACTTATCCCAACTCTATGTGTTCTTCGCAATTATGAGCATCGGGGTCACTCTGGGCTCTGGCCCAATCCTGACTAAGGTCGTGAGCTCGTGGTTCCAAACAAGAAGGGGGTTGACGCTCAGCATAGTCAGTGGATCTGGGTCTTTTGGAGCGATGATCCTTGTCCCAGCGACTTCTTTGTTCTTAGTACTTTTCAATTGGAAGGAAGCTTATTGGTTTCTATCCTTACTCTTACTCTTTCTAATACTACCGATCGGGATACTGTTGATCAGAAATCGGCCGCAAGAAATGGGTTTGCAAGCGTTCGGTGCGAATGGTGAAGGGACGCAAGGCGCGATCAGGTCTGATAAAAGGGTCGGCTCCATGCTAGGACGGGACGCCACGTTTCTGGAAGCGTTGCGGAGTCCTCTATTTGCCAAGCTGACATTGGGTTATTTCGTTTGAGGCTATTCCATGAGCTTCGTGAATGCTCACTTTGTGACCTACGTGCAAGACCTTGGTTACGGTGAAATGGTAGCCGCTGGGGCATTTAGCATAATCGGGGCATCGGCGATTGTTGGAGCGCTTTTATTTGGCCATCTTTCAGACAATCACGGCCGACGGATATTTCTAAGCATCTCTTATCAAATGCGCTGCCTGGGATTTGTGTTTGTGTTGCTGTCGATGGGAATCCCTTTTCTTAACATCCCTCCTTTGGGGATTATTGCATTGCTGATAGGAATACTTTTCGTAGGATTCTCGTGGAATTCTGTGGCTTCGATAACCGCAGCATACGCTTCGGATGCATTCGGGATTGCCAGATTAGGTACCATTTACGGCACTATGTTCGCAGTTATGCCTCTAGGTTCGGGTTTTGGTGCTTATCTGGGTGGACTGCTCTACGACTCACGAGGAACCTATGACGTCGGTATATGGTCTAATATCGTGCTGCTTCTCTTAACTATTTGGGCTATATCTTCAATTGACGAAAGGAAGCAGGCTGGGCGCCAACTCACAGCCATATAACAGTTTCATAAACGACTACTGCTACCCACAGCCACATCACCCGTGGCATAGGAGATCAGTCGGGGGTCTCGGTGAACGTACCCTTACAGGAAGGCCCGTGGCTGCCGAAAGGATGACATCTCCGACGACCCCAATTTTAGGAAGGTTGCGTGATGGCGAGAACCACTATTGAAAATACGGTCGTTGCCTATCTTGATAATGACGACAACCCAGATATAACAAACCCGATCCACTCCACCGAAGTCGCGAAGTCATATGGGTTTGATGGTCCCCTCGTAGGTGGCGTAACCGTATGGGGGTGGGCGACGGACACAATCTTGGCGGCATTGGGCGAGGGTTGGCTTGAAGGAGGTTGGGCAGAATATTCGTTCCGGCAGCCCACGTTCCCTGGTGACACTCTGACTGTCAGAGCCAGATTAAATGAGGGATCGTCAGCCGCGTCTTGGACTGTGGAGATGATCAACCAATCCGAGGAGGTATGTGTGTCCGGCATGGTTGGCCTGGGAAAAGCGGAATGGCTCGATGAACTCGTAAAACCGCGCTCGATGGGTCCGACAAGCGAGCCGGGTAACAAATGTCCGCTGACCCTCGAAAATGCGGACATCGGAAAGGATTGGTCGGCGATGGAGCTTGATTTCTCGGAAGAAGCGTCGGTGGAATTCATCGCTCAAAAACAGCGGACCGACAACCCACTATTCACCGATAAGAACGCGGTCGCTCATCCATCTTGGACTGCAGGGTGGGCCGAGATTCTCCTCCGGCATAATTTCGCCATCCCAAGCTCCATGCACACCAACAGCAGGGTGCAGCACCACCGGAAAATACCGGTAGGTACCTCGGTAATCGGCGGCGCCCATCTGATCGACGCCTACGAGAGGAAGGCTCATCATTTCGCGAATTACGATGTCCTCCTCGTGGACGGCGAAGGCGTTGAGCTAGCTCAGTTACGGCATTGGACCATCTTCAAGATAGCGACAGTCGAAGAACGGGCAAAGATAGCCAATTAAATCGTCGCGCGCCTTAGGATGTAACGAAGTGCTTGGCAATAATCGTTGCCGAAATTCGTCTCGACCGATAATTGGACTCCCCGTCGATAGTTCGAGCCATCCCAGAATGTCATACCCTCAGGGGGAATCCGATAAATCTCTCTCATATAGGAGAACAAACATGATCTGGTGCCGCTTTGAATTGGAAGGAGAAACCAACTACGGTATTGTCGAGGGCGACCGCGTCATCCAGGCTTCGGGCAGTCCACTCGGGGAGTATGCCGTCACTAACAACTTCCATTCATTGGAACGGGTGAAGTTATTGGCGCCCTTAAAACCAGCCATGCTGTACGCCGCCGGTCCCAATTACCGGGGGCACGTAGAGGGCATGGCCGCCCGGCGGGGTTCACCTCCCAGCTATCCCGATCGGCCCTCTCCCAACTATCGGTCGGTCCACTCTGTCATAGGTACCGAAGAGAATATCGTGGTGCCGAAGGACAGTGCTGGCGCTGTTCAACCTGAAGGGCAGTTGGCGGTGGTCATAGGCAAGAATGCCTAGAAGGTATCTGTTGTCGAGGCTTTGGTTAGCGTGGTCTGTTACACCATCGGCAACGACATCAGCTCGCGGCCCTGGCAGCAGGCCGACCGCACCATGTTTCGCGGCAAAAACTGCGACACATGGAAGCCGATGGGACCGTGGATCGTCACTGATCT
>JAKUTG010000191.1:0-4536 GCA_022447905.1 Pseudomonadales bacterium
CGTCGAGGAAAAGTCCGAGGTGGCCAGAGGACCCATGCCAGCTTTCCGGCCAATCTTTGAAGTGGCTACCACCCGCGGCTGTAGTGTGATTATCCTTATAAATGAAACGCCCCCGGACCCAGAAGGCCCAGAGGCAGAATCACTGTGTTCTTGGTGGAGACGGGGGAGAGTTGAACTCTAAACATTGCCCAACGGTCGCTGATGCACTCAGGGATCTCTCTATCGCCTTGGCCCGCCTGGCAGACACCCTCGATGAAGCCAGCTCTATTTTGTTGGAACTGTGAAGAGCGGTTTCGTTAACGGGAATCAAATATTGACCGGTGCCGACCTAGATCCTCCAGGTATCATTTTCTGGCTATGTCGAATTACAAAATAGGGCTGCATGCATCACATGTTTGGATCCGCTTACCTGATCACAGAATCTGAGACAAGAATAGTTTGGTCCTCTCATGCTTCGGATTATCAAATAGTACTTCCGGCTTGGCCTCTTCAACGATCACTCCTTCATCAAACATCATCATCCGATCGGCAACTTCCCTAGCAAACCCCATCTCGTGAGTTACAACGATCATGGTCATGCCTGATGTGGCCATCTCACGCATCACATCCAACACTTCTTTAATCATCTCTGGATCCAAAGCCGAAGTCGGCTCGTCGAATAGCATGATCTTCGGCTGCATGGCCAGTGCACGTGCAATGGCCACTCGCTGTTGTTGGCCTCCGGAAAGTTCGGCCGGATACTTGTCAGCCTGCTCTGGTATACCCACCCGTTCGAGCAGTTCCATCGCGAGGATTTTAGCTTGTTCAGCAGGTAATTTGCGTACTTTTATCGGAGCCAGAGTGATGTTGTTCATCACCTTAAGATGAGGAAATAGGTTAAAGGACTGAAACACAATGCCGACATCACGGCGGATGGTATCGATGTTGCGTGTATCGTTGGTGAGTTCGATGCCATCGACGATGATGTTGCCGCTTTGATGCTCCTCGAGCCGATTGATCGTACGGATGAATGTTGATTTACCTGAACCAGATGGTCCGAATACGACCACGACTTCGCCTCGTTTGATGGTGGTCGTAACGCCCCTTAAGACGTGAAAATCTCCGAACCACTTATGCACGTCCCTGACGATTATGATGTCTTCGGTACCAATCGATTGTTCTTGCGCAGCCATAAGAGCCTCTCTAATTCCCCAAAACTATTCCGTCAGACCGAAAATGTAGAACAATAATCACCGTTTACCGATACTCAAGTGATGCTCGATTCGTCTGCTAACGGTGGACATAGTGAAGGTGAAGATCCAGAACAACACCGCCAGGAAAATGAATAGTTCTTTCGCGTTGGCCAGATACTCAGGATTCCCCTGAATAAACGCTCGGCCGATTTCCACTACATCCAGCATCCCGATGATGTACACCAAACTTGTGTCTTTGAATAAGGATATGAATTGGCCCACGATGGGAGGAATGACATTGCGGATAGCCTGTGGCAAAGATATGAATAGCATCGTTTGCCAACTGGGCAGTCCCAGCGCCTGCGCGGCCTCAGCTTGACCTGGGTGCAGTGATTGGAGTCCCCCACGAATGTTCTCCGCCATATATGCAGAGCTAAATAGGGTGATTACGATGGCGGCTCGGAACAGCGAGTTAAGGGGGAAGTTTTCTGGAAAAGCCAAAGGTACGAGCACTTGAGACATGAACAATAGAGTGATCAATGGCACTCCGCGGAACGTCTCAATGAACACGATGCACAGCAACTTCACCACCTGTAGGTGGCTCCGGCGCCCCAACGCCAACGCGATACCGATGGGAAAACTAAGTCCGATGCCAACGACCGCTAATAGCAGATTGAGCATCATACCGCCCCAATAAATCACAAGGACCGGTTGCAAGAAAGGCACGCCAGGTATTCCTCGCAGCAACACCACTGTCAAAACGAACGCCGCCATGGTGAAGACGAAAACCCAAAACGTGGTACCTAGCTGGGTGAACCGGGCAAGTGACCATCCCGCCGCCAGTGCTGGCACGTTTGCCAGTAATAGCAGGCGCACATCCCAGCCCATTTCGTTCAAACCATAAGGCAAAAAGGCGAATGCCGATGCTACTCCTGCGACAATGATGGCGATGCGTTTCGTTATACCACCACCGGCGACCCGCCACCCCATTCCCAAGAGAACCGTAATCAGAAGTAGAGATGCTTGCGGCCTCCAGAAACAGTTTTGCCCTGGGCAGGCTGCTTCTACGTTGTATTGGCCGATGATGAACCGGCCGCCCAGCGTATAAATAGCTGACCAATCGGCTTGGAGGATTATCCAGCTCAATCCAAACCATAGAGCTAATGCTATCGAGATACTTAAGATGATCGTTAATACGCTGTTATACCAGGAGCTGAAAAGGTTGAAGCGTATCCAGCCGGCCATGCCCGCCTCGGAGAGGGGAGGGGGTAAAGCCGTTGAGACCATCACCTTGGAATGAATCGACACGCTCTAACTTCCAGTGAACCGAATGTGCCGGTTATACAGATTGCCAACCAATGAGAAAGCCAAGCTCATTCCGAGATAAGCCGCCATGATCAAGATGAATATGGAAACGGCCGGAGCGGTTTGGGTCATCGTCTTGGCCACATTGGTCAAGTCTGAGTACCCGATGGCTCCCGCCAGGCTGCTGTTTTTTGTGAGGTTCAGATATTGGCTGATTAGTGGCGGCACAATGACTCGAAGGGCCTGGGGAAAAGTTATGTTCCTCAAAGTACCCATCGCCGACAAACCCACTGCGCGGGATGCTTCCGTTTGCCCTCGGCCGACAGATTGCACGCCGGCCCGGACAATTTCGGCGATGAAAGCCGCCGTATATGTCACAAGTCCGATCAGGAGCGCAAACATGCCACCTGGGACTGTAAACCCCCCTGATATTCGGCCGAAAGTGCCCTGCGGCTCCGGTTGCATAACCACAAAAGGAGCTCCATCACCAGCCATACTTAAAGCCACCCATGCTACGGCGCCAAATACTACTGCCACGGCGCATCCCGCTGCCAGGGGATAGGACGACTTGCCGGTATCTCTTTCCCGATGCGCCATCCAGCCATGCACCGCCCAACCTACGGCAACGGCCACCACCGCCATCGAAATCCAAATTGCCACTACTTCAACGCCACTCGGGGACAGCCAAGGTATCGATAAACCCGCGTTATTGATGTAAATCCATTGTGAGATCGAGTGTCCTTCCCGTACAGGTGGCAGCGCAAGGACGATCTAACACCAGAAGAATAGATGTACCAACAGAGGAACATTGCGAAAGAACTCAATGTACACCAACGCCAATGTGGCAACTATCCAGTTGCCCGACATACGTGAGATACCCACGACGATTCCGAGTATAGTCGCGAGAATCACTCCCATGATGGAGACAAATATGGTGTTCGTGGCTGCTACGATAAAGGCGTAGAGGAAGGTATCTGAGGACTTATAATCGAGGAAATGGTGCCCAATGGGAGTTTGATACTCTCGTGATAGAAAACCGAAACCGTATGGTATATCCCGGTCTTGAATCGCGTTACTGATATTGACCAAGAACCAGCTGATCAGGACCACTACTAGCACGCCAGACGCGATCTGCAAAGTCCACTGGATTGCCAAGACATTACGCCAGATTGGGACGCCTTGGTAAGTCAGTATTCGAGGTAACGTAGGCATGGTGGGATGGCTAGCTCCCCTGAGACATCAGTTGGTTTCATAGAATCACCAACGATCGTTTGATTGTATCCGGAGTAAAAAGGGGCGGTTGGCCAACCGCCCCTTTTCGCCCTGATTTCTAACCCGCTTAATCATCCAAAGACAGCTACCTCAGAGGCGCAGCATATATCTGACCCCCTTTCGGGCAGTCCGTGCAGGTGGCATCAGCCCAAAGGGCATTGCGGCCGTTTTCTCTAGGTAGGTCGATGCCTCCAGGGCCCAAGTTGCGGTCATAGATCTCGCCGTAGTTACCTACTGCGCGAAGTACATCCTGTGCCGCGGTCTGGCTTATCCCTAAGCTTTCCTGGCCATAGGAACCCTCGAACCCCAGTAGGCGGTCTACTTTTGTGTCTCCCGTGGCCGAGGAAGGAATATTGCCAGATGTGACGCTGTAGGCTTCGCCATAGACCAGTATGCTCATTACCGTTTTGACTACGTCGAACCATTGATCGTCCCCGTGAGGGACGACAGGACCAAGCGGTTCCTCAGAGATTGTTTCCGGCAAAATGACGTGATCGTCAGGGTTGTCGTAAGCACCACGGAGGGCCGCTAGTTGCGACCGGTCATTGGTGAACGCGTCACACTGCCCACTATTGTAAGCGGCGTTAACCGCATCTGTGTCTTCAAAGGTCAGAGCTGAGATGTTGAGATTATTCTGGTTTGAGTAATCCTGCAGGTTCAACTCCGTGGTGGTCCCCTGAGTGACACAGACGGTGGCGTCCTTGAGATCTAGAGCGCTGTCGATACCCAAAGAATTGTTTACCATGAACCCCTGACCGTCAAAGAACATGGTCTGGACGTAGTTGCC
>JAKUTG010000192.1:0-4489 GCA_022447905.1 Pseudomonadales bacterium
ATAAATGACAATACCAGTTGTTGCGAATCCACTGTAGACAATTTGTACTCCCTTTCTATGCTGAACCCGTTGCTTGTAACCCCGCGGCAGAGTTCATACCCCGAATCTGAACAACCCTTCTAATTCTTTAATTATAACCCGTGTTTACTCAAATGGTTTAGGATCACCCCTACCCACTCGTAACACTATTGGTACACCTTCCACCAAATCAATCATTGTAGTAGGTTCTGGTCCACAAACACCCCCATCAATAATCAAGTCTATCTGTTTATCAATCTTAAGCCTTATCTCGTAAGCGTCGAAAAGTTGTTCCTCTTGATCCGGCAAAATGACACTAGTACTCATAATCGGTTCCCCAAAGGCATCAAGGATCGCTTGGCTAATTGCATTATCAGGAACCCTCAATCCAATCGTTTTTCGTTTCGGATGCATGAGGCGCCGCGGTACCTCCGCTGAAGCCTTGAGAATGAAGGTGTATGGCCCGGGAGTATAGGCTTTAAGGATGCGGTAGACACTATTGTTAACGTTTGCGTAAATCGATAGCGAGGACAGATCACTGCAAACGAGGGTAAAGTTATGTCGCGAGCCCAGCTGCCGAATGCGGCGAATTCGTTCCAGAGCAGGTTTGTCACCGATGCGACACCCAAGTGCATAGGTGGCATCGGTGGGATAAACGATAATCCCTCCTTTTAACAGGACTTGAACAGCCTTTTTAATGACACGCGCGTCCAGGTTATGTGTATGCAATTGTAAAAATTCTGCCATGATTTCTGGTTTTCCTAGATTTTTGGCCTACGCGAAGACGAGTGATTCTAAAAAGAGTGCGATTTTAATACAAAATACATATAAAGCGGGTCTCTGATCATTAAGTGTTCGCAGGTATTTCTCTTAGAAAAGGAGGAGCGCCCCTAAGGACTGGATTTCAAGAAGCAGACACTATTAGCAAAATGCTTTAAAATCCATGTGATATACACAGAATTGGGCAGTTGCTCGCGGCCTGAGGCAACAAAACATCATGAAGCAATTTATCGATTATATCCCCTTGCTAGTGTTCTTCAGTATCTGGGTAATGGACGAGCGTGTTGTCACCATTGCAGGTTTACAGCATGAAGTAGGAGGCATTTTCAGTGCTGCCGAGTTCCTGCTAGTGATTTCCGTTATTGTTTACGGATCTCTTTACCTCATTCAGAAACGTTTGGACAAATTTCAATGGATCGCACTGGTAGCTGTAGTTTTATTTTGTATTCCAACCATAATTTTCAGAAATACTGATTTTCTGAAATGGAAAGCACCTATCGTGAATTGGGTTTTTGCTAGTATATTTTTGGGGTCACGATTTATTGGCGATAAGCCGGCTATCGAGCACATGATGGGTCATGCCGTGAATGCGCCAACAGAATTATGGATGCGTCTGAATACCATTTGGATTTACTATTTTATAGTGTTGGGTGCTATAAACTTAATTGTAGCGTTCACTCTAAGCGAGGCGTTATGGATACAATTCAAAGTCTTCGGCAACCTTATTTTGACGTTTACCTTCGTTCTTGGCCAGATGCCTATGCTTGCCAAATACATAGACGTTGAAGAAGATTCAACAGAGCCAGCCAGCAAAGAGTCTATTTAATTCCAGGACCCCATACAATGTACTACGCTATTATGAGCGAGGACGTCGAGGATAGCTTAGAAAAGCGAAGGTCAGCCCGTTCTGCACACCTTGAACGCCTCAATCAATTGGTTGAACAGCAGCGACTGCTGCTTGCCGGGCCTCACCCAGCCATCGATAATGACAAGCAAGAACATGCGGGGTTTATTGGCAGTCTGGTAATCGCCGAATTTGACAGCTTGGACCAAGCTCAGACGTGGGCAAATGCTGACCCTTATGTGACAGCCGGTGTTTATCAAAAAGTAACGGTAAAGCCCTTCAAAAAGGTGCTGCCAGGTATAACCAACTAATTAGCCACTGGCACAAATATGGATTTCAGGTTCGGAAAAATTTCATCCAGAACTTGATTCCATTCACTTAGTTGATCCTGCCTTTTCCTGAACAAAGCGGACGGATCCCCTTCAATAATGATTGAATTAATGATATCCCTACGTCTTATTTGATTCACAACAGATTGTCCAGATATGACTTTTCCGAACACCGAATGCAGCCCATCGAGATGGGAAGTAGCCAAGTGTGTTATAAAGAATTGACTGCCTTCCGTCCCCGGGCCAGAGTTTGCCATGGAGATAATTCCGGGTTGATTATGCTTTAGCAAAATCTCGCCCGCAAATTGATAACCCGGACCTCCCGTACCATCAGCGATAGGGTCTCCTCCCTGGATCATGAAATTTCGCTCTACCCGATGAAACGTTAGCCCGTCATAAAAACCGCGCATGGCCAAGTTGGCAAAATTGGCAACGGTGGTTGGAGCGGCGCGTTCGTTCAGGTTTACTTCTATTGTTCCTTTCGAAGTATCAATAATAGCTCTTAATTCCTGGGAATAGCCCATAGCGGGGGCAAATAATGCTGACAACAGCACTACAAAAAGAGCGCATCGATGCCACAAGTCTATACTTAATTTGAGCACGTTAATTAATGGCATGAATATTTTAGGTCCCTAAATATTGTAGTCCAAAATAACTGGCGCATGATCGGAGAAATTCTGGGCAGTATAAATTTCGGCTGATATAACCTTGTCATGCAATCCAGGTGAAATCACATGATAATCTAGACGCCATCCCACGTTCTTGGCTCTAGCTTGCCCTCGATTTGACCACCACGAATACTGGTCCGCTTCTTGATTCACCATGCGAAACGCATCGATGAATCCCAGTTCGTAGTAAAGCGTATCCAGCCATTGCCGTTCCTCCGGAAGAAATCCCGAATTCTTTTTATTGGCCTTCCAGTTTTTAAGATCGATTTCTTTATGACAAATATTCCAATCTCCGCAAATAATATATTCCCGATCGTCCTTACGCAGCATCTCCATGTGTTGCATATACTGACTCATGAATGCGAACTTGCGAGCCTGCCTTTCTTCTCCTGCTGAACCTGATGGTAAGTAGAGTGATGCGACGCTGAGCCCGTTGAAATCGACCTGAAGATATCTGCCTTCACTATCGGCGATTTCAAAACCTAGCCCTTTGGTTATCTTTAACGGTTTAGCTCGACAATACAAGGCAGTTCCTGAATAGCCCTTTCTTTCGGCATCAAAATAGTAGCTATGGAAATTCTCAGGATGAAATATGGGATCAGTAAGCTGATCGACTTGTGCCTTGGTCTCCTGCAGACAGACAATGTCAACATCAACTGTCGCCAGCCAATTAAAAAACCCTTTTCTTGCTGCAGCTCGAATACCGTTACAGTTAAACGTAATTATGCGCATAAAGTTAAGTATGTAAATTCGCCGAGGCGGAATATTCTATCCCCTGAGCAATATTGGGACTAGTCTTATCCACCGTCAGTGATTGAATCAAAATAGGCCTCAGTCGCACGCAAAAGGGGTTTCATGAAATAAGCGGATTTCGGCATGATGTTTACATTGCAACCTTTCTGTTGAAGCGCTTCTCTCACCACCGGTCCTACTGCCGCGATATGAGTTTCCCTTAGTCCTCTACTCAAGAGGCTCATAAGATCAAACAGCTCGGCAACTTCGAATAATCTAAGAACCTGGGGTTTGCTAGTAAATACAATAAGGTCGATGCGTCTACTTGCGAGCTTTTGAATGAAATTTTTAACTTCTTCATTTTCACTAGCAGGCAGGTAAACATATGGGGCGACGGTGCAACATGCATCGAGCTGGCAACTTCTAAGATAGTCCATAAGTTGATTGTTTGGATCTTCACCGTAGAGTTGAACGGAGACACGTGAGTTGCGCAAATTAATTCCACGCAAACTGTCTATTACGCCAGCTGTAGTCGGTACCACAGCCCGAATCCAGGCATCCAGCTTTACCTCACGCAAAGATTGCACCGGTTTCGGACCACGGCAAATTTTTTTTACTCGTCCCAAAGTCCCAACAAATTGCGATTCAAGTTCAAGCCGACGAGCGGCCCTAATCAGCCGTCGTAATCCTTCCCCAGTAAGAATTATGAGGTAATCTGGTGGATTAATAATAAAGTCCTTGATCCAACGATTAACAGAGTCCTGATCAGGAGCATCCCGAATTGCTACAAGTGGTATACGTAGTACTCGCGCCCGACGTCTTTCAAATAGCCCAGCCAATACATCCAGTTGTCGACTCTCGGGTAGAGCAACAAGTTTGGATTGCAGAGGCGAATCGAGCCTTGGTTTATGTCTCATTGCTAGTTCCGATTTAACCTAAAGCCTATTTTAAAGGGGGTAGGAATACCTGGTCGTTAAAACATTTTTTTAACTTAAGATCTAAAGCTAACAACGTCACTATATTTCACACATGTAACAGTAACCAATAATATGATCAATTTTCCTATTTCTTTATATTATTCGTATATTCAGTGGTTTATTAAGAGTCTCATTAATGCG
>JAKUTG010000193.1:0-4489 GCA_022447905.1 Pseudomonadales bacterium
CTCCCACAAAAAGATCATAGGTTTCAGTGGCAGCTGTTAGGCGTTCCAATGTTTGGGTTTTACGCCGCTCAAATCCGTTTACATGCTGGGAACCCCCGTCATAGCAAAGCAGACCCCGCAGGCGGAGACTTGGCAGGGAGTCTATCGCTTGCGCCAACTGCAAGGCTGGTTGTCCGGGAGTGATCCCTGTCCGGTGGCCGCCCGGATCTACGTCCACTACCACGTCGGCTATTACACCTATGGCCCCTGCGGCTTCAGAAAGCAGGCGGGCGTTGTCCAGAGAATCGGTCGCCTGTATAAAACTGTCACATGAGCGCCTTAATGTCATGGCTCTCCTGATCTTGGTCGGAGTCACGTTGGTAGTTGTCATGAGAATTTCTTCTATTCCGTGCTGGAACATGGCTTCTGCTTCACTAATCTTGGCGGTGCAGATGCCAACCGAACCACTATCTAACTGCATTTGCGCGATGATTGGAGTCTTATGGGTTTTGGCATGAGGGCGGCAGGCGATACCGTTGCGTATGGTGGTAGATTGCATGGTCGCGATGTTTGTTTCCATGAGATCCAGGTCCACACAAAGAGCCGGTGTGTCCAGTTCCCACTTCGAGATATTTTCTTGCATAACCCCATCGACGTATAACGCTTGCATTTCGCTGGCTGTATAGCCTTTCACGGTTGCAGGTAGCCAGATCGCCGCTGTGCCGGTGGATTGCAAAAAGCGTCGCCGGCTGAGTAAATATTTTGACATATTTGTACCTCCCCAATTCTCTTTTCACAGCATACAGGCTGGATTCCGAATTTGTCTATGAAAAGCACCTTTTGCATCTAAACAACGAGAAACTGGCCCATCATGCCCCGGTCTTCGTGTTCCAAGATATGGCAGTGATACATAAAGGGATTGGTTTCGTCGCTAAAATCCGCAAAGCGCTTAATAATGCGCACTGTCTCACCGGAGCCCACCTTGACCGTATCCTTCCAGCCCATTTCGTTAGCCGGAGGTGAGTTGCCGTTGCGATCGAGCACCTGGAATTGCCCGTTGTGCACATGAAAGGGGTGCATCATGGGCGAGTTGTTATTCAGTTCCCAGATCTCCGTGGTGTTAAGTCCGATGCGTTCGTTAATGAAATTTTCCTCTATGCGTCGTCCGTTGATGGTGAAGTTTCCACCCCCATAACCTCCCCCCAATCCATTCCTCATTCCGGTACCTGGACCTCTATCGCCGCCACTGCGCATTCCAGCCCCCATGGATAGGAGGAAGCTACGTGAATTGGTAGCATTTGATTCTGGCAGACGGGAAATAGACGTCAGCTGTCTGGGGATTTCTCCGTTATCATCGAGCTGCGGGTCAGCAGACAGAGAAAGAATATCGAAATTTTGGGCGTTAAGGGAACGCATCATGCGGCTCATGGCACCAGGAAACTCAGTGAAGGAAGATGGTCGCCCGATGCTCAGAAGCTTCAGCGACTCGCCGGGATTGAATTGAACGACAATTTCAGCCCTTTCGGCAGGAGCCAGTTCTAATTGATCGAGATTGACCGGAGATTCCAGTAGGCCACCGTCGCTGCCAATTTGCAGGAAATTTCGGTTGTTATCGAAAGCAAAGCGATATGTTCGGGCGTTGGAGCCATTGAGAATACGAAATCGAACTAAACGCGTGCTTGCCTGGAAATGTGCATTCAAGGTGCCGTTAACCAAGATTGTATCACCCTGTAATCCCATTACCGAGTCTTCGTAACGACTCATGTAATCTAGCGAACCATCTTCGTTAAAACGTCGATCCTGCACAATAAGGGGAATGTCATCGATTCCGTAATTATCAGGTAGGCCCGTTCCTTGTTCGTCATCTTCGACGATAATCATTCCGGCAAGCCCTTTGTATACTTGTTCACCGGAACGATGCAGGGCATGGGAGTGATACCAAAAGGTTCCGGCAAACTGTGTCACCTTAAACTGGGAGTTCCAGGTGTCACTATTTTCGATCAACTGGTGGGGTCCGCCATCTTCGGTTGCGGGCAGATGGAAACCATGCCAATGCAGAGTGGTGAGCTCTCCTAATTCATTTGTGACCGAAAGGCCAATCTCTTGGTTTCGTTTGAAGCGCAGGGTAGGGCCGAGGTAATTGCCATTAATGCCGAATGTTTCGGTTTGCCTATCCGGTAGGAACACACTGGTTCCACGCTGTAGATTCAATTGAAAGCGACGTATATTGTCATCAATGTTTCCGAAGGCCTGTTCGGGTATACGCAGACGATTATTTTCCGATTGAGCTAGGGAGGTATAACGCAACCCGATACTCAGGCCGGCTGCAAGGGGCACCAGAGCGAGAGTCTTAAGGGTGCGGCGGCGGGTTATCATATTAAATTAACTAAGTTCCTGTTGTTCCTAATAATCCTTCTGCGGCTAGCAAGCATGATAGCGAAGCAAGTGGCAGAGTGATTGAAGCAATTTCCAGCATCAGTTTAATCCTTCGGGAGTTTAATCTCTTAGGGCATAGCTTACGGCCTGATTGGCATGAATTACAGTCGTATCATAAAGCGGTATGCTCGTATGATCCTGTGAAATGAGTAGTGCGATTTCGGTACATCCGAGAATAACTGCCTGGGCACCACGCGCAAACAATCCTGAAATAATCTCGAGACATTGTTGGCGGGAGGTGTTCTCGATTTTACCGAGGCAAAGTTCGTCGTAGATTACAGCGTGAAGCAAAGTTCTCTCATCCGGCTCAGGTACTAAAACTTCAATTCCAAATAGTTCAGTAATACGCGATTTATAGAAATTGTGTTCCATTGTGAACCGAGTCCCAAGTAATCCAACACGGGTAATGTTGTCATCTTTTAATTTAAGCGCTGTGGCATCTGCAATGTGTAGCAAAGGAATAGAAATAGCTTGCTCGATTTCGGACGCCACGCGATGCATGGTGTTGGTACAAATTATAAGAAAGTTTGCCCCACCGGCCTCGATCTTTCGAGCCCCATCAGCAAGTACCATAGCAGCGGTATCCCAGTCATCGGCGTGTTGTAATTTCTCGATTTCATCGAAATCGACGCTATGTAGGCAAATTTTAGCTGAGTGCAGGCCACCGAGATTTTGCTTTATACCTTCATTAATTTCTCGATAATAAATCGCCGTGGATTCCCAACTCATCCCACCAAGCATTCCTATTGTTTTCATTTAAAAACCACTTAAGCAGAGTTATAACATAGCGATATCAGTATAGAAAAAGCCCACCTTGGTGGGCTTTTTTAAACATGATAGATCTTCATTAATCAGCCTTAGGATTCCACGACTACCTGTGGCCGAATACACGATCCTTTCCAATCTTTCGGGAAGGTCATATATTCGACTAGAACGAGGTAACAGGGTTTACTCCAGTATAAAGACTCCTCAGGCATTCTTTCTTTTGTTAACTATAAACATTCACGTCAGTCAATTGGCTCAAGTCGCACGATTTCCGTGGGCTGGAAATCACCCCTTCCGGCGCCATTACCGTCTGAAATAGCAAGATAAATATAACCATCAGGACCCTGACGCACGTCGCGAATCCGGCCCATGTCATAGGCCAGGGTTTCTTCCACTATCACTTCACGGTAATCGTCGCTCATGTGGAGACGTGCGAGTTGCTCACCAGCTAGGGCGCCGGAAATGATGCTGCCGTGCCACATAGGGAACTTGTCGCCTGTATAGACCATGAGGCCCGAGGCGGCAATTGACGGTACCCAGAAATGAATCGGCTGCTCCATGCCCCGCTGACCGATGGCGCCATGGATGGGGCTGCCGATCGATCCATAGTTAGTGCCGCGACCAATAACTGGCCAGCCATAATTGTTTCCTGGTTCGATCAGGTTAAGCTCGTCTCCGCCCTGTGGGCCGTGCTCGCTCTCCCAGAGATCACCGGTTTCCGGGTGTATCACCAGACCCTGGGGGCTGCGGTGCCCGTAACTCCAGATTTCCGGAAGTGCACCGGCCTGGCCGACAAAGGGATTGTCGTCCGGCACGCTGCCATCATCATTCAGGCGCACAATAACCCCATGGTGATTGGACAGGTCCTGCGCCGGGTGAGCTGTAAGATCCCCTCTGGCAGGAGCCTGGCGTTCACCAAGAGTCAGGAACAGATAGCCCTCGTCATCAAAAACGATCTTGCCTCCGTAGTGTCCGAAACCAGCCGCTTGAGGAGAGAATATTTCCACTACATTGCTAAGGCGGTCATTTTCTAACCGTCCCCGGACTACCGCAGTGACCGAAGTGTCCCCTTCCTCCTTGGCATAACTCAGGTAAATCCAGCGGTTTTCACTGAAATTGGGATGTGGTATGACTTCGAACAGTCAACCCTGGCCCGTATAGAATAGTTCAGGCACACCCGGCACTGCTTCCGGCAGCAGTAGCCCGTCTCGAACAATTCTCAATTGACCAGGCATTTCCGTAACCAGCATATCACCACTCGGCAGCCAGGCCATGGAGTAGGGCCGTAACAGGCCCTCCGCAACTGTCA
>JAKUTG010000194.1:0-4481 GCA_022447905.1 Pseudomonadales bacterium
GGAATTGCGATTTAAACCGCTTTCCGGTAAACGTGATTCGAGGCCATTCACTTTTATCTGTGTTTTTTGACTGAATGATAAAGGAAGCTTGATATTGACCATCGTCATCTTCTTTCCCTCCCAGAAAAAAACCGTTTAGCGTCAATAACGATTCATCCTCCTGATTCTTTTCAAGCGATTCAATTGTGCCGCTGGCCAAGGCTTCTCTGTATTTTGCAATGGCCTCTTCTTTGGACATTTCGCCGTTTTTGACAGCTGACCTTAGTTTAGCACTAAATTTTGAAAGAGAGATCTGTTTTTTTCCTGAGCTTTTATCGTCAACATCCTTTGCGATTACAGACGAGGCGAAAATCATTGAACCTGCCAAGGCCAAGACCGAGAGAAGTGAATTTAGTTTCATATTATTTTGATTTTTCTATTCCAAAAAAAGCTTGTTCAGCCACCTAGGGTCCCATGTATATCCTTCTCGACTTTTTACCTTATCGCCATTCCAGAATGCCCGTGCTTTTTCCGAAAGAAGACGTCTCTAGGCCGGAATTATTCAGCATACTGAGAAACAGGTTTGACAGGGGTTTGTTATCCTCTCTGTCGTAAGCGATGTATCTGTTATGTTTGAAGCCTCCTCCTGCCAAGAGTATAGGCAGATTACGATAGTCATGGTTGTTGGCATTGCCAAGATTGCTCCCAAACAAAACCGAAGTATTGCCGAGCAAAGGAGCTCCACTTTCATCGACTTGCTTCAGCTCGGTTAGTAAATCGGAAAAACACTCCACAATCGCAGACTCTACCTTTTTTAGCTGTGAGATCTTGGTTGAGTCCCTGCCGTGATGGGAGAGGCTGTGGTGTGTTTGATCGACACCTTTCATTTGGATGACCCCGTGATCCACCTGGATACCCAGATTGATGATTCGGGAAGAATCCGTTTGGAGTATTAAAGGGATTAGGTCCATCATGAGTCGTATGCGCCCTATTATATCAGCCTTATTCTGAATATCTTTTGGCGTCTCTTTGCTTACTTTGGGCTTGGGCTCCGTAAGCCATACGCCGGCCTTTTGAAGATTCTTTTCCGTTTTTCTGATCGACTCCAGATAGATCTCCAGCCGCTCCCTGTCCAAAGCGCTAACATCCCTCATAATTGCTTTGGTTTGGTCGATTAGTCCATCTAGAATGCTCTGATCGGATCTTAATTTTTGTTGTTGTCTTACGATTTCTTGTCGACTGCCTCTGAGAAACAGGCGTGAAAACATCCGCGACGGACTAGATTCCGCCGGAATCATCACTCCGTTTTTTGTGTAGGACTGGCTTGCTTCACCTTTTGAGCTGAGGGTGATTGACGGATAACGTGTTACATAACCAAGCCTACTGGCCGCATATTGGTCAACTGATATACTATTGCGAAATCCATCCAGTCCGGGATTTTGAGCAGCCGTCAACCAGGTCAATTCACTTGAATGGGACAGGCGTCCGGTTTGCTTGTCATGACTTAGTCCAGAAAAGAGTGTTAAATCCCGCAAATGATCTTTCAATATTTTCAGGTATTCAGTTGTTGCATCAAGTTTGCCTGGGCTATCCGAAAAGAGGGAGGGGGCGTAAAGTCCTAATTTGGTGCAAATGAAGACCATGCGCTTCGGCGGAGACGTTTCTTTTCTTGAACTTAAAGCGCCAATAGATTCGAGAGTGGGCAGTGTCAATGCAACGCCGGTTGTTCTCAAGAAGGTTCTGCGATAAATCGGTCTATTCATATTTCACTTATTCTTAAAAAGTTTACTCTGGACGATTTGATGAATCATGTCTCGGATTGGAAAGCCATCTCCTTTGATTTTATTGGCAATTTCTTCGACTACATCCCTATCGGCGAACTGTATCTCGCCTCCGGTTGCATATACGATTAGTCGAGATATCAGATGCCGGGAAATTCGGCCATGGACTTGCTCGTCCGAAAGTAGGATTTTCTTATACTCTTCAAACTTCCCAAAATTTCTTCCGTCATGTGTCATTCCGCTCGAATCAACTGGGAGTCCTTTCTGAAAACGCAATCCATCTCTTCCTGTCCTTCGTTTAGATAACTTTCGATAATGTTTGCGATATCCCCCAATTACATCGAAATTTTCGAGTGCAAAGCCAGGTGGATCAATGTGCTGATGGCAGGTTGCGCAGCTCTCAGCATTTGTATGGGCGGCGAGCGTTTCTTTAATTGACACAGCACCACGGATATCTGGTTCGATAGAGCCTATATCGCCTGGCGGAGCTGGGGTGGCTTGTCCGAGTAGATGAGTCAAAATGAAATTGCCGCGTCTAACCGGTGAGGTTGTTGTTCCGTTTGCAGTGACCTTGAGGATGCTGGCTTGTGCAAGTAAGCCCCCTCGTATGCTATTTTTCGGCAAGAGAGTTTTTCGCATAAATTGGCCTTTTACCCCTGTTATATCGTAGTGTTCTGCTAGTTCTCGGTTTAGGAATGTAAAATCGCATTGAATCAGATTATTAGCTTTGAGATTTTGCGCGATAAGCTCCATGAAAAAGTGCTCAGTTTCGTCAATCATGGACTGTCTTAGAAGATCGTTGTATTCCGGATACAGAATTTTGTCAGGAGTTGTTGCATCAATATTATAGAGTCCTAGCCACTGACTGGCGAAGTCCCTCGCAAAACGCATGGACTTGGGGGCGTCCAGCAACCGATCGACCTGCTGTGCTAGGATAGTTGGTTGCGAAAGCCTTCCTTCCTTCGCTACTTGTATAAGCTCTTCGTCTGGGAGGCTTTTCCACAAGAAATATGACAAGCGAGTCGCTAAGGAATAGTCATCAAGTTTACCAGGAGTGCTTGTATGAAACAGAAACTGCGGTGACGTCAGTATACCTCGAAGCGGAAGACGTACAGCTTCAATAAAGGTAAGTCCATCTTCTAGCGCGGGTTGAGCGAGAGCTGCAAAGGAGTCCAGTTCTCCTTCTTTTAG
This sequence comes from Pseudomonadales bacterium, assembly GCA_022447905.1. Lineage (GTDB taxonomy): Bacteria > Pseudomonadota > Gammaproteobacteria > Pseudomonadales > Pseudohongiellaceae > UBA9145. The sequence continues at coordinate 2,952 of JAKUTG010000194.1, forward strand.
GGGGCGGCGGAAGGCAAGGGGAGCGAATCTGGCCACCACCTTGCTTATGTCTTCTTCTAAGTCTTCCCTTGCGCCTAATTCAATTCCTTCAAACAGGCTGCCCGTGTTGCTTGGGAGTCGACTCTTTGAAATAGGGCCTTGAATCTCGATGAATTTAACCGCGATGCCCTCGCCAGTATAGGTTTTTGGATTAGATTGGAAGAGGCTGCGGCCATCTTTTTGTCTCTTCAGATTCATGAAGGAAGGGAGGATATACTCGTTCTCCTCCAAATGAGCCTCTAACTCCACCTTTAATGTTTGTCCTGGCATCAAATCAAAAGCCTTCAAATATCGAGGAAGTCCTAGTTGGCCAATAGCCTTATACAGGATAAAGGTAACGGGGGATCTGGCTTGATAGGCATAGATTTCAGCGGTTACTCGATATAATCCAGGTTCACGTGTTACAAAGCCATTCCTATCGGTGCGCCATATAAAATCTGTCTTCTTGAAGCTAACGATTGCATCACTGAGTCTTTTAAGGCTGCCGCCTCCATCTTGCCACCCGCGTTTAAACCAAACTTTATTGTATGGAGAGGTTCGGTAATCGATCAAATAAGATTTTTGGCGAGGCCGCCTTCTTGTCCGAATTGCTGCATTCAAGGCGTGTTCACCGGCTGTTAGGTATTTGCTAATATGGATAGGTGAGATTCCCTGGTTCTCAGATACAGTGTCAAAACCGGCCGCATTTTCCATCGGTAATAATCCTTTTAATGGTGTTTTAATGGAAAGCAGATCCTGAAGCGAATATTCGTATTCAAGCCTAGTTAGTCTGCGGGTACGTACTCGACCTGCTTCCTTTTGCGATGTGATATTGGCTTTAAGTAAAGCGGTTTTTATAGATGAAAGGGCTATTTCCAACTGTTGTGGATCAGGGCGACTCTTCTTTTTAGGAGGCATCACGCCCGCGCTAGCCTTGTCGTAAACATTAACCCATGTTCGGAAATTATCTGCATTACTCAGGTCGTTATTCAGTGCACTAAAGTTCAGTCTGGTTTTCGTATCCTGATCGTGACAATCGATACAGGAAGCTTCAATAAGCGGGGCGACACTATCGGTGAATGTTTGCGACCTCGCGAAAACGCTTATCAGCGAGCAGAAAACAACTGAAATGGGAATCAGGTAAGAGTGAATAGTTATTAGAGGGGTTTTGGTTGTCATAATATCGTCAATCCCACCACCAGTAGAGATAACCCTCAGGAGCAAGCTGCATTAGCCATGTGAATGAATAGCCGATTTACCAAAGAAACGATCAATCCCCAGGTTTCCCTCGGATAATCGTTGGTTGATTATTAGGGCGACTCGGGCCCAGCACTTCGGCGCCGGAATTTCCACCCCGCGATTCTCGCCTGACCTGTTCGTTGATTTTTCGAAAGGAATCATGCATCGAATCGTAAGCTTTTTCGTAATCAAATCCTCTTCCTTTGATTTTTGATTCCACTCTACCGTAATATATTTCATTCGCCCATGACATGATGTCGTCATCCCCAAGCT
>JAKUTG010000195.1:0-4414 GCA_022447905.1 Pseudomonadales bacterium
CCGACCTTTTGCGAGACCTGAAAGAGCGGGATGCTAGGGACAGTGAACGTCCAATATCCCCACTGAAACCAGCCAAAGATGCTGTTGTTTTGGATACCACGGATCTTAATATAGACCAGGTAGTGGAGCAGGTCTTAGATCTTGTTGCTCAACGATTGGTGAGCTGACGCTCTTAAAAGAAACCGTTTCTAGGTCGTATTACCAGTACTAACGGCCATGAGACAAACATTAAATACCCCACTGATACTGGACAGTGGGCGTCTACAATGTGCATTAATAATATATTGTAGGCTTATGAAAAATAATGGATTTAGTAATGAGCGAAAGTTTTGCGGATTTATTTGAACAGAGCTTAAACGAAATAGATATGACCCCCGGTGCGATAGTCATCGGCACCGTAATCGACATTGATACGGAATGGGTAACAGTGCACGCTGGCCTTAAATCCGAAGGCGTGATCCCCCGCGAAGAATTTCTTGACGAAGAAGGTAATCTCTTACTCGAGGTAGGTGATGAGGTCAAAGTAGCTCTCGAGGCTGTCGAAGACGGCTTCGGTGAGACTCGCCTATCTAGAGAAAAAGCGAAGCGTGCCGAATCCTGGATGGAGTTAGAAGAAGCTTATGAGAGCAATGCGATTGTAACCGGAGTCATAAATGGAAAGGTGAAAGGGGGTTTTACCGTTGACCTGAATAATATTCGCGCTTTCTTACCGGGGTCGCTAGTAGATGTGCGTCCTGTGCGAGACACCCTCCATCTCGAAGGCCAACAGCTTGAATTTAGGCTGATTAAGTTAGATCAGAAACGTAACAATGTCGTAGTTTCCCGTCGCGCGGTACTGGAATCTGTGAGTACTGAAGAACGCGATGCCTTACTGGAACGATTACAGGAAGGTATGTCAGTCAAAGGAGTTGTAAAGAATTTAACCGATTATGGCGCTTTTGTTGATCTTGGCGGTGTTGATGGCCTGCTTCATATTACCGACATGTCTTGGAAACGCATCAAACATCCGAATGAGATCGTCAATGTTGGTGATGAGGTTGACGTCAAGGTGCTTAAATATGATCGCGACCGCAATCGTGTTTCACTTGGCCTGAAGCAGCTCGGGGAAGATCCTTGGGTGGCTATTAAAAATCGTTATCCAGAAAAGTTAAAGGTCACGGCAGTGGTTACAAATCTTACAGATTATGGTTGTTTTGCTGAACTAGAAGAAGGTGTAGAAGGACTTGTCCATGTATCTGAGATGGACTGGACAAATAAGAACATACATCCATCAAAGGTGGTTCAGTTAGGCGATGAAATTGAAGTCATGATCTTGGATATTGATGAAGAGCGCCGTCGCATTTCCCTCGGCATCAAACAGTGTTACCAAAACCCATGGGATGGATTTGCGGAGAAATTTAAGAAAGGCGACAAAATATCCGGAAATATCAAGTCGATAACCGATTTTGGTATATTTATTGGGCTGGATGGCAATATTGATGGTTTAGTGCACCTGTCGGATATTTCATGGGATGAGCCGGGTGAAGAAACCGTACGAAATTACAAAAAAGGGGATGAAATCGAAACAGTAATTCTGTCTGTTGATCCAGAGCGTGAACGTATTTCTCTTGGTATCAAGCAATTGGAAGATGATCCTTTTATGAACTATGCATCCGAATATGAGAAGGGCAGCATCGTAAAAGGGATGGTATCGGCAATCGATGCTAAGTTAGCGACCATCACTCTCCAGGAGGGCGTCGAAGGTTCGCTGCGGGCATCCGAAATCAGCCGCGATAAGGTGGAGGATGCGCGTAATTCTCTCAAAGAGGGTGATGAAATTGAAGTCAAAATTTTAAGTGTGGATAGAAAGAATCGTGTATTAAGTCTGTCTGTGAAGGCTATTGAGATTGATGACGAAAAAGTGTCCATCAAGGAACACAAGAGCCAAGAAGCCAGCGATGTTTCCCCAAGCACTATCGGTGATTTGATAAAGGCAGAAATGGACAAGAGTTAGCCGTAAACCGGTTAGAGCCGATATGAAATTAATTTGAACTTTGTGGTAGGCTTTAAATACCCGAACACATGACGCTCTGAATAATAATTATATGGAGTGAGTACAGGGGTAATCTATGACTAAATCTGAACTAATAGATCATATAGCAGGGAACCAGACCCAATTGTCATCGAAGGATGTTGAATTGGCGATAAAGGCAATCCTTGAGTATATGTCTCAGGTATTGTCCGGGGGAGGTAGAATTGAGATTCGAGGATTCGGTAGTTTCTCACTTCACTATCGCGTACCTCGCGTAGGCCGAAATCCAAAAACGGGCACTCCAGTCGCGCTAAGTGGCAAGTACGTACCTCATTTTAAGCCTGGTAAAGAGCTGCGTGATCGGGTCAATAACAGCATGTTGGCTGAGAAGCAGCAGTTTTTACAAATTCAGTGATAAAGGCTTTAATGGTAAAGCGGCATAGCCTTAGGGGTTATGCCGCTTTTTGTTTCATAGAGACTAAAGAGCCATTAATCTCATTAGTTTCTTTAAAACAGAAGCCATGGAAAAACAAATGCGTAAGATTGGTAATATACTTTCTAGCTTGTTTCTAGTCGTGGTCTTTGCGGCTAGCATTACGTTTTCCTATTTTAATACAGACCCTATTAGTGTCGCGTTCGGAAACTGGCGGTTCCCTGCGCAGCCGATTTCCGTCTGGATAATTGGGGCTTTTGTCTTAGGGGGTAGCATTGGATTGCTATTGGGTCTAGGTATTTTTCGCCAATTGAAATACAAAGTTAATATTCGGAGGTTAAACAGGCAATTGGCCGAAGCTAAACAAGAAGTTAGTCAACTCAAAGCTATGTCCCTCAGGGATCTTCAATAGTCATGGAAAGCCTAGTCATATACTTGATATTGTTATTAGCTATAGTTGCTGGCTGGGTGCTTGGAAGATTTACAGCGAGGAATAGAAAGGAGCAAACACGCGATACCGGGAATATTTTTGAAGATTATTTCGTGGGGCTTAACTATTTGTTGAATGATGAGCCTGATGAGGCTATCGATACCTTCATCAAGGCGCTCGAGATAAATAGTGAAACTTTTGAAACACATTTAGCGTTAGGCGCTCTTCTTAGGAGGCGGGGTAAGGTCGATAAGGCTATAAAGGTACACCAGACCCTTCTGGCAAGGCCGGGACTTGAGCCGAGCTTTTCTAATTCTACGCGCCTACAGCTAGCGGTTGATTATATTTCCGCAGGATTACTGGATAGAGCCGAGCGCCTTTTGGATGATATCTTGAGTGAAAATTCTCCGGCCAAATGGGACGCTTTAAGGCATCTAATTACTATCTATCAGACGGAAAAGGAATGGGAGAAAGCTATTAATTGCTCGGCCATGCTCTTGGCTAATTCAGCTTATAAGAAAGAAGCTGAAATGAAGGCTGCAGCTGCACACTACTGTTGTGAGGTCGCCGAACAATTCTTGAAAGAAGAACAACCTAACAAAGCAAAGGAATTAATCAAACGGGCTTTTAGTTTCGATAAAGATAATGTTAGAGCATCGCTACTTCTTGCCCGTATTGAGCAGCTCGTTGGTAATTTCAAATCAGCTACTAAATACTTGATAAAAGCACGGAAGAACAATCCTGAATTTATTAGCCATATACTAGGGCCTCTGGCTGAATGTTATGAGCAGCTGCAAAATATGCCAGAGTACGAAGAACTACTTTCCAACTCGTTGCCGGATGAACCGGACGTTAGCGTAGTACTAGCACTTTCGCAGCTGGTTAAGAACCGTGCAGGCGATGAGGCTGCTATAGAATTTCTCAACGACTACCTTACAAAGAAACCGTCGTTGACAGGTCTTGTAGAGTTATTGCGCTTACAGATTCCGAAAGCCGGTGCGAAAGTAGGAAGTAATTTGAGTCTCTTACAGCTAACGGTAGACAAAGTGTTGCGCAAGAAGCCAGCCTACCAGTGCAATCACTGTGGATATGAGTCGCGAAATCTCTATTGGCTCTGTCCAAGTTGCAAGAAATGGGACAAGATTAAGCCCATAATGGAAGCAGACAGTTTCTGACCTGCTCCCAAACCGGTATTCACAGAGTCTTTTAGTGTCAAAACGAATTATTATAGCTTTGGATTTTGAGACAGCCGATCAGGCACAAAAGCTATTGGAACAACTTGATCCCTCCCTTTGCCGGGTCAAGATTGGCAAGGAGCTTTTCACTACTGCCGGTCCTGATTTGGTGAGCAGTGTGATTTCCGATGGTTTTGACGTGTTCCTAGACTTGAAATTCCATGATATCCCTAACACCGTTTCGCGGGCAGTCAAGGTTGCAGCTGATCTTGGTGTTTGGATGCTAAATATACATGCTTCCGGTGGCTTCACTATGATGGAACAGGCGCGGTTGGCTCTAGAGGGGCTGGGCACTGAGAGGCCAA
>JAKUTG010000196.1:0-4401 GCA_022447905.1 Pseudomonadales bacterium
AGACAAGGTATTTGTAAATGTCCACAAGTACGGCAACACCTCTGCTGGCACTATTCCAGTTGCGCTGGCCGAAGCCATGGAAGAAGGCAGGGTGAACGCTGGTGATTACATCCTCTTTGCAACATTTGGCGCCGGGTTGACCTGGGGTGCTGGTCTCACCCGCTGGGGTGAGCGAGTGACACCACTCAAAGAATCCAGCGCCGAGTTACCGCCATGCGAAAAAACCGCTCTGGAGATCCTCGAGCCCCAAATAAATCGTTACCTTGAGCGTGAAAAAAGGTTAAGCTCGTTGAACTGAGACCTTCTTCCTTTTCCACATTCCTAACTCTTAAAATGCAGCCGATTTCTTTCCTGTTCTGGGCAACCGTTTTAATTGGAATTCTAAGTTTCTGGTGGGAAAGCGATAAGGTTAAGGTACTTGTTCTTGGTCATATCTATCGTTATTGCAAAGGTCAAAATCTACAGCTACTCGATCAAACCATGGTCTTAAGAGGCCTCTGGCTGGTACGAGACGAAGGTGGCTCACTAGGCATCCGCCGTCGTTATACTTTTGAATTTACATCAACTGGCGAAGTACGCAATCACGGCGAAGTGGAAGTAATTGGTCACAAGTTAGTCAACCTGGAACTTGAGCCCCACATATTGCCGGATGAAGATGAATCGGTACATTGATATTCAATTCACCGAGGCAATGGAATTTCGGAGCGAAGGGAAATACATTAGCAAAGCGCCTGCTCTCGCAACGACATAGATAATCATTGCCCACCATAACCCATTGATTCCAAGCCCCCTTTCCAGTAACCACCAAGCAAGCAGGAAAACCAACAACGATAGAGTCGCGGCATTACGCATTTCGCGTGTAAAGGATGCTCCGATAAAAATACCATCTAATTGAAAAGCCACAAACGAACAAGCTATGTATAAAGCTGCAAAGAAGAGCATGTCCACTGCTGCCGAACGAACCTCTGTAATATCTGTCAACAAACCCACGGCCAGGTGGCCCCAAACCCAGGTCAATATCGCCAAACCAATGGCCGTAATCAGGGCTAGTGTGCTGGAGCGTCTAACCGCTAAATCAAATCTAACTAGTTGCCCCGCACCAATAGCAGTTCCTGTCAGGGCTTCGACTACAAAAGCATAACCATCCAAAAAAAATGCAGCCAAAGAAATGAGCTGAAGTAAAATGTGATTAGCAGCCAATAATACGTCACCAAATCGAGCGCTCTGATTAACAAAAAAAGCAAAGGAAAATACCAGCAGCAGTGTTCTAATCATGATATCGGCATTCGCTGAAAGCGTTTTCATCAACATGGGCTTATCAAGAACTCGGGCTTTTGGCCAGAATGATTCATTGGGAATCTTGTTTTGTTGTAGCTTTCGGAAGATCAAATAACCGGCCAAGGCAACCGTCAACCACTCCGCAACTACCGTGCCTAATGCGATACCTGCTACCCCTAGTTCTAGAATAGCAGCAAACCAGACATCAAGAAGGATATTAAGACCGTTTAAAAAGAGCTGCACCACCAACACTGATTTGCCTAGACCCAGACCTATCAAAAGACCCATCAAGGCAAAGTTGGTCAGTGTTGCCGGAGCACCCCAAATACGGATTTGAAAGTAATCACTAGCTAGAATTTCGACCGAGTCAGTTCCATCCAGAAGCAGGAATGCAATTACCCTGATAGGCCATTGCAAGAGGATCAGCAATGTGCCGAGGCCAACCGCCATGAGCAGAGCCCTACCCAACACAGCCCGCACTTCAATCTCATCTCCGGCTCCTGCCGCCTGGGCAGTAAAACCGGTAGTTCCCATACGCAGGAAACCGAAACTCCAGTAGACAAAAGAGAAAATCAGTGCCCCAAATGCTATTGCACCTAAATCTTCAACACTGCCTACATTTCCTATCACTGCTGTATCTACTAAACCCAGCAAGGGTACGGCAGCATTGGCCAAAATGATTGGCCAAGCTTTACTAATCAGGTAGCGATAAGTAATTGATTCGGGGTCCCGCATTTACAACTTCCCAGACTTTGATTTGCAGTCCCGAATGTAATGGATGGCCCACTGACTTGCGAGCCTGAATTGCTAATCTATCTGCAAATAGCAGTTTTTACTGGTTTATTCGTAGCGTAAAGCATCGATAGGATCGAGGTTGGCCGCCTTAGCGGCTGGCAGTATTCCAAACAATATTCCAACAAAGCCGGAAAATCCCAGTGCTAGAGCGACCGACCATAGAGGAATGCTCGCCGGCGGGAATCCCTCAATCGCCCTTGAGATCAAGGTGCCCAGGCCATAGCCTATGGCTAGACCTACAAGGCCTCCCAGAAGAGATAGCAATAGTGCCTCTATCAGGAATTGCATGAGAATGTGGTGACGCTTGGCGCCAATTGCCTTACAGATACCGATCTCGCGCGTCCGCTCTGTGACTGAAACAAGCATAATATTCATGATGCCTATGCCACCGACGAGTAATGAAATACTAACGATGCCGCCAATGACAATAGTCACCATGCCAATAATCGTGTCAACTGATGACATAAGCTGTTCCGCGGTTTGAACAATAAAATCATCATCTTCATCATTATCAAGATCATGTGCATTTCGAAGCAGGGTAGTAACTTGCTGAGTAACATCCTCAACCTCGGTATTTTCGCTTAGACTCAATTGAATTTGTATGTCAGTTCTAGCCTGGTTTCCCTGAAGACTGACCATGGTCGCGTAGGGCATTAGCACGATATCGTCCTGACTGAACCCCATCATCTCTCCTCTCGATTCCAGCAGCCCGACAATTTTGAACCACTCGCCACCAATATCGACGTATTCATTGACTGGATTATCCGGTAGGCTCAAATTTTCTCGCACCTTATCTCCGATAACGGCTATGCGGCGACGAGTGAGGTTATCGGTCTGAGCCAGGAATCGCCCATGCTGTGTATAGGACTGTGACACGTCCTGATAAGCATATGTCGTTCCCATAATCTGGCTGAAAGCCGTTTGCGAGCCGTATTTGATTTGGGAAGAGCGGTTTGCGTAGAGTAACGGAGTTATCGAAGCAATACCCTCGGCACGCCTCTCAATCATTTCCAAATCTTCCGGAGTCAAGCGGGCGCTTATGCCCTTCATCCGATCTTCAAAAGGCGTATAAGACATAATAGTCAGGCTATTTGATCCAAGCGAAGCAAAGGTATCGCCAATGAATGAACTCATGCCCTGAGTAACCGACACCACAGCGATCACACTGGCTACTCCAATGACAATTCCGAGTGTGGTTAAAAAACTACGCAGGCCATGGGCAAAAATCGAAGCCAAAGCAGAACGAGAACTTTCAAACAGGGCAAACAACATCACGCAGTCACCTTGGCAGACCCACTGTGAACAACGTTGTCATCAAAGATTTTACCGTCCTTCATTTCCACGACCCGGCGGCAGTGCTGTGCAATTTCGTCTTCGTGAGTAACGACAATCAATGTTTGGCCTTCGCCGTGTAATTCATTGAAAAGTTGCATGATCTCTATCGTGGTTCTGGAATCAAGATTACCGGTAGGTTCGTCTGCTAACAAGATTGACGGATTAGTAACCAGAGCTCGCGCGATCGCGACACGCTGACGCTGCCCGCCGGATAACTGGTTTGGCAAGTGATCAATACGATCATCAAGCCTGACACGCGTCAGGGCTTCCATTGCCATTTCCTTGCGTTTTCTTACACCGATGTTTCTATAGATTAGCGGTTGCATGACATTACCCAAAGCGTTTGCCCTGGGGAGCAGGTTAAAACTCTGAAAGATAAAGCCTATTTCCAGGTTTCTGATTTCAGATAATTCGTTCTGATCCAGGATTTCGACATTTTTACCATTGAGGTTGTATTCACCGGAAGTGGGCCTGTCTAGGCAACCAAGGATGTTTAGCATAGTGGACTTGCCAGATCCGGAGGAACCGATAAAAGCCAGATAATCGTTCCTGGAAACTTCTATATCAATACCGTCAAGGGCTTTAACAACCTGTGATCCCATTTCGTAGTATTTGGTAATACCTTGAAGTTCAATAAGTGCCATGTAGCTCTCTTTAGCAAAAAGAGGTGAATGATTTTACTGCTGTTCGACACGGGTAGCGTTAAGCCGATCCCCCTCAAGCAAGTGCCTGAGCTGTTGGTTAGGGCCGATGACAACTTCTACATTTTCATCAATTTCGCTCATCAGTTCCTGGTATTCATCATCGGATAACCCTACCTCTACCTTGGTTTTCTTCGCGATACCGTTGTCATTAACAAAAATGAAATAGTCACTTCTGAGCTCCGCCCGATCTTCTTCAAAAATGATGGCTTGGATAGGTACTGCGGTCACTTCCTGGTCTTGACGAGTAAAGATCTCGGCTCGGCAGGACATTCCAGGCCTTAGTATTACA
>JAKUTG010000197.1:0-4391 GCA_022447905.1 Pseudomonadales bacterium
CCGGGACAGCCGAATAAGAGAGCGGCTACCCCACCCTCCTATATAATACCACCGTCCATCAGGTGATACTTCCAGTCCATTAGGCCCGGCTGTTTCGCTTCCTGGTACCTTGCTCCATCCCTGATCCAAGTTCCACTCCCATACAACTCCTTCCGGTAGTTGGAATTGGGTAGCGGCAATGCCGCCCTCGGGTAACGCGACCACTGAATTGAATACGACCGACTCAGGTGCTGGAATGCAGCCTATCCAGCTAAGAGTAGGTGTCACTTCTCCCATATTGACATTAAAAACCTCGATCGCTTCACGAGCACCATGACGAACTACATACAATTGATGTATACCATCTGAACTTCTTGTTAGATTAATACCATGAGGTCTGAATCTGCTCATCTCCGGCCCCACGCATTCTGTATAAGTTTCTCTATCGTGCGTTTGGGTTGCTGATAATCGAGGATAGAGCTCCGACGAACTAGCATCGCGTGTGTCTATTAGATACAGATAACCATCGTCTTCCATGCCCGAGGCAATCAACCAGGGAGTCTCCGGTATTAATGCCAGGTCTTCTGGGCTTACTGGCCCACAAACAAACTTTACATCACCATCAGGTTCGCAGTTAGAGGCCGCAAAAGAGAAAATGGAGACAAGCCAGCCTACAAAAAAACTGGACACAACGAGCAACCGTATTCGCATGATTCCTCCCTTAAATTCAGGTCACATATGAGAGGAGAAGGATAGCCGAAGACGTGGAAGAATTCACCTTGTAGAGCCAGGTAGTGCGATTTCCAAGGGCTATCGGTACTTTTATTACCGGATTAAACTCAAATGGTCGATGGATAATTGTCAGACTGGTAGTCAAATTCATACGACAAGGTATATTAATGGCCAAGTTTAACAACCTGTTCCCTCTCTGGGCTGTGCTGCTTTCTTCCGTAGCCTTTGTATTTAGCGGGCTTTTCGGAAACTTCGAACAGGCAATAGTGCCGTTGCTAGCCGCCGTTATGTTCATCATGGGGCTAACGCTTACCTATGAGGACTTTCTCAGAATTTCAAAAGACCCGAGACCAGTGTTCGTCGGGGTACTACTGCAGTTTTTGTTAATGCCAATTCTGGCATTGATCCTCGCGACAATGCTGCAATTATCCAATCAGCTAACTGCGGGCATGGTATTGGTGGGAAGCTGTGCTGGCGGCACGGCATCCAACGTTATTAGCTATCTGGCTAAAGGCGACGTTGCGCTTTCAATATCCATGACCATGACATCTACTCTTGCCGGGGTCATCGCAACACCCTTGCTTTGTTCTTTTTACTTGTCGGAAACAGTTGCGGTAGACACCCTTGGAATGCTCTTGAGTATCTCCCAGATTGTTCTGGTACCAGTTGTGCTTGGCTCAGCGATTAACCACTATGCACATTCAGCCGTATTGAGATTCGAACCGTGGCTACCAAGTATTTCAATCGTAATTGTTCTGTTAATCATCGCCATTATTGTCGCTTTGAATTCCCAACAATTGTTGGAAGTCGGGCTCCTAACGCTCATAGCAGTTATTTTGCACAACCTACTGGGTCTGACCGGTGGTTTCTGTATCAGTCGCTTGTTTGGATTCAACCTCAGACAGAGCCACACCATCGCTATTGAGGTTGGTATGCAAAATTCTGGGCTAGGGGTCGCTCTTGCCCTGCAATTCTTTTCTGGTGCTGCCGCCCTGCCTGGCGCGTTATTCAGTGTTTGGCACAATATCAGCGGTTCGATCCTGGCTTCACACTGGAGTCAAAGGCGTTCTTCCTTGGAATACGCCATGAAGGACCAAGAATCTATAGACACAAATTAGACCCTCTCTATCTCAGTCAATTCAACAGACCAATTGCGACACACAATTGGAGCGGAGTGATCCCAATCACAGTTAGATATCATTAATAGTTGACTTAAAAAATAACAAGCTTAGAATCCGCGCTTCGAGAAATTTTATTGTGTGAAGAAAGTGAATACCTGGACGATCCAAACAACCATGACGAAGAACAAGACCTTTCTGGGTCATTGGTTCTGCGTGCGCGTGGTAACTATTGAGGGACCCAGTTTAGAGTGAATTTCTGACCAATAAACGATTAACAACCGTACTAAAGAAAAGACCTCTAAGTCTCAAAGCCTAGAGGTCTTTTTTTTTGAATTAAATTCCAGCCACAGTCGCCTGCGGGCGCCGGGAAACAATTATGCTTCATAAATCGCACGGAAACATAACCATAATCTACAGCCTTCTATAGGCCCCGATGAATCTACTAGGAGCTTATCGATTACTTTATTTCTACAGAACAAGGTGTCTTTGAATGTATCAGAGGAAACTATTCAGCAGCGTGTTGCTGCATAAGCTGTCCCTCCCCCCTAGGGGGTAAGCACTCAATTAATTCCCTCCTCATGAGTGCTTACCCCTATTTTTTTATGAAAATTATAGGATGCGACAAGATTGATTGTCGTGATATTCGCAACTATATCTTTGTAAAGATCAAATACTAAAACATATCGAACTTTAGTCGCTCTAGGAACAGCTCTGAACCATTATTGCTGCTTTACCTGGCGACATGGTAAAGTTTTCCAGAGGTTTTTAGCACCGTAGCGTTTTCGTAGATAAAATGCACAAAATGACAGCAATGCCATGAATTAAAAGCAGGAAAATAATAATGAAATTGATAACCGCTATTGTCAAACCGTTTAAAACTGACGATGTGCGCGAAGTGTTATCGGATCTGGGTGTAAGCGGAATGACTCTAACTGAAGTTAAAGGCTTCGGCAGGCAGAAAGGGCATACCGAGCTGTATCGGGGTGCAGAGTATGTCATCGATTTCCTACCAAAATCCAAACTGGAGGTAGCTGTCGCCGATGACCTTTGCGACCGAGCCATTGAAGCCATTTGTAAATCCGCTGGCACCGGGCAAATCGGCGATGGTAAAATCTTCGTCACCGACTTGGAACAGAGTATTCGAATAAGAACTGGTGAATCCGGTAACGATGCTCTATAGAGGGATTACTTAAAATGATGAATAAAATAGCAAAAACAAAATACCTGACAACCGCCGCGCTCATATTCCTACCGTCACTTGCTTCCGCACAAGACCTTAATGGAGCCAACACTGGCTGGGTTTTAACATCCACAGCATTGGTTCTCTTTATGACGCTCCCAGGTCTATCGCTTTTCTACGGGGGGCTAGTTAGAACAAAGAATGTCCTATCAGTATTGATGCAGTGTTTCGCCATCGCGGTTACGATCTCCATACTATGGCTGGTAGTCGGCTATAGCATAGCGTTCGGTCCTTCCGAATCTGCTTACTGGGGCGGACTCAGCAAGATTATGTTCAACGGAGTCGGAATCGACTCAATATATGGCGATATTCCGGAAACCGCATTTGCGGCATTTCAGATGACGTTCGCAATTATAACTCCGGCGCTGGTAGTTGGGGCTTTTGTTGAACGCATCAAATTTTCATCAATGCTTATTTTCAGTCTGCTCTGGGCACTGGTTGTTTACTTCCCCGTCGCCAATTGGGTATGGGGTGGAGGCTGGTTAGGCCAGATGGGCCTGATCGATTTCGCCGGCGGCACTGTTGTGCATATATCGGCTGGTGTTGCCGCTCTCGTTACTGCACTAGTAATCGGTAAACGCAAAGACTTCCTCTCTTCAGTGACTCTACCTCACAATCTCACAATGAGCTTCACCGGTGCGGCTATGCTCTGGGTCGGCTGGTTCGGTTTTAATGCCGGTAGTGCTCTAGCAGCAGATGGGGCAGCGGGTATGGCGTTATTTGTTACTCATATCTCAGCCGCAACAGGAGCACTGTCATGGATAGTTATCGAATGGAAGAAATACGGAAAACCGAGTGGTTTAGGTGCCATTACCGGTATGGTGGCAGGTCTTGCGACCATAACCCCAGCTTCGGGTTCAGTTGGTCCTTCTGGCGCACTTATTGTCGGGCTGGCAGGCGGTGTTATCTGCTACTTCGCTACTACCTACCTGAAGCAGATAATCAAGATCGATGACTCGCTGGATGTATTTCCCGTGCACGGGGTAGGTGGCATCGTGGGAACCTTTTTAGCAGGCATCCTTGTTTCCGGAAACCTTGGCATCTTTAGTGGCAATGGGCTTGCCGATGGTATGACCATCGGTTCCCAGGTGATGGTACAAATTACCGGAATTCTTGCCATTGGTATCTATACCGCGATTGCAACGTTTATCCTTCTGAAAATCGTGAGCGCACTGACTTCTGGCATTCGAGTTACCGATGAACAGGAACAACAAGGATTAGATATTACCGACCACGACGAAAAAGGTTACTCGATGTAATACTTAGCAGCAAAATAAAAGCCGGCTTCAATTTCTAGACGCCGGCTTTCGTATTAGTCA
>JAKUTG010000198.1:0-4380 GCA_022447905.1 Pseudomonadales bacterium
AAGTTGCAAGTGAACTCTCATCGGAAATTGATGATGAGGTACTTGGACTCAAACTCGATGTGCGCTCACAAGATGATGTGAATTCTTGTGTGGAACAAACACTATCTACACATGGAACAATCGATATTCTCTATAACAATGCTGGAATAAACAAAATAAGCCCAGTTTGGGAGCTTTCTGATGAAGATTGGACGCTTATTCTCGATGTTTGCCTAACTGGGACATTTCGGTTAACGCGAGCGGTGCTACCGTCGATGATCAAACAAAAATCAGGTGCAATCATTAATGTCTCGTCAATAGCGGGCTGGCGTTCTGACGCGACGAGTGGTGGGCAATCTGCCTATGCAGCCGCAAAAGCAGGCGTCATGGGTTTAACTCGCAGCACTGCTGCCGAGGTAGGAGAACACGGAATCCGCGCGAACGCCATTGCTCCCGGTCTTATCTATAACCAATTTCTTGAACGGATTTATGATAAATCATGGTTTGAGATGCAGGAACAACAAAACTTGGTCGGCAGAATCGGCCAGTCAGACGACGTCGCAAATCTCGCCGTATTTTTGGCGAGCGACGATTCAAGTTTTATCACCGGTGAAGTAATGTGTATAAGCGGAGGTCGTTATATGCACGCTTAGGCAGGTAGGCAGGAAATTACGAAATTACTCGCCCTTTCATAAAATTACAAAGCATGCGGCAACCTGACTCATTAACTGAAGACGGAGTTAAGCAATTTCGCCAACAGGGTTATTGGCAAGGGCGTCTGTTTGTTGACCTCATTGATAGCCATGCGACAGTTGCACCTGACAAAATTGCAATCATCGAGGCATCGACTCAAACTCGTCTGAGCTATCAGCAACTTCGTGATCAGACAAAAAACCTGGCAGCGAGCCTAGTTCGTTTAGGAATTGGCAAGTCCGATGTAGTCTCAATTCAAGCTCCAAACTGGCCTGAGCTGGTTATCTGTCACCTTGCGCTGAATCGAATTGGCGCAGTCTTCCTGCCTCTGCATCACGGCTTCCGAGAAGCCGATATAAAACACTTGTTAGAGCACACCAATGCTAAAGCATTTATCTACCCTGGCACTTACAAAGGGTTTGATTATCGGGTGATTCTTGAAAACATTAAGGATCAATTACCAGATTTACAGAAAAAAGTTGTGATGAGGGAAAACCCACTAGAAGGAGAGCTTTCTTTTTAAGCCCTGGCATCAGATAGTAGTTGGGTAGAGCAATTTGGAGATGATTTCCTCGAAGAGCATCGTCCTGATTCAGTGGAATCAAGACACATTATGGTTTCTTCGGGCACAACATCAAAGCCAAAATGTGCTGTGTACTGTGACGATGCAACAATATTTAAAATAGTTCAACAATATGGAAAATTCGCCTGTCATCTGACTTCTGATGATATTGCTGCAGCCATCGCGCCCGCGGGCACCGGTGCAACTGGCTATAGTTTTCCCGTCATGGCACCACTCTTATTTGGAGGCACGTCTGTTTTACTTGAACACTGGAGTAGCAAAACCGCTAAAACCGCTTTGGACCTAATTGAAACTTATCGTTGTACTTATGCTGTGATGATTCCAACCCAGTTGATAAAGTTACTAAATATAGAAAACATTGAAGACTATGACTTGACTTGCCTGCGGTTTATCACTACGGCTGGCGCCAAGTTACTGCCAGACACTGCGTTGGAAGCTGAGCGACGATTTTCCTGCATGATTCAGAATTTATATGGCACCACTGATGCCGGGGTTGCTACCTTAACTTCAGTAGATGATTCCCCCCAACAACGCTTAACTGAAGGCCGCCCTCCTCCTGGGCAAGAATTGAGAATCATCGATTCAGATGGAAGGCTTGTAAAATCTAATGAAGCTGGAGAAATTTGTTGGCGGGGTCCTAATCAAAGTTATGGTTTCTTCAATGCGCCCGAAGAAAATGAAAAGATTTGGGATGACGACGGTTGGTATCATAGTGGGGACATTGGAACACTGGATGACAGCGGTTACTTGACAATCGTTGGACGTAAGAAAGACATGATCATCCGCGGCGGGCAAAATATTCATCCAGGCCAAATTGAAGAAATAATGTACCGACATCGGAAAGTTGTTGAAGTAGCAGTAATTCCCGTAAGTCACGAAGTACTTGGAGAAATTGCATGTGCAGTAATCCTGCCAACATCATTAGAATCACCACCAAGCCTGAATGAATTGAATCAATCTATTCTCGATGAAGGACTCCCGGTCTGGAGCCAGCCAGAACGTGTTCTTTTCGTTAAAGACTTTCCTCGGAATCCTGGTGGAAAGGTTGATAAGCGTGCATTAATTTGTAAGTTGTCGAGTCTAGATTTAAGTGGGTGAGCATGAATACTCACTCGAACGTGTACCTAAACTAAGCAAAAATGGAGGCTTCTAGTGTCTGAACCAATATTTGAAGACATTCTTTACCAAACAAACGATGGTATTGCGAGGATTACCATCAATCGGCCAAAAACACTAAACGCAATGCGTGATACGACCTTTGCGGAGCTTGCTGCCGCAATTGAACTGGCTGGTCAAGATAGAAAGATCGGCGTCATCGTACTTTCAGGCACTGGCGATCGGGCGTTTTCATCGGGCGGTGATGTGAAATGGGAAAAAGCAGGTGGCCTTGCAGATCGACATAGAGGAGTCAACCCACGTAATGTTCATGAGATGGTGCGTCATTGTGGAAAACCTGTAATTGCAGCAGTGAAAGGATATGCCATTGGTATGGGCAATCACTTAGCTTATTGCTGTGATTTAACGATCGCTGCCGACAATGCGATTTTTGGGCAAAATGGACCCCGTGTTGGCAGTCCCGCTGAAGGATGGATAGTCGGTTACGCCGCGCGCGTGGTTGGTGCAAAAAAAGCCCGGGAAATGTGGATGCTTTGTCGCCGATATAAGGCTGAAGAAGCTTTAGCGATGGGACTTTGCAACGTCGTTGTCCCTCTGGATGAACTCGATAGCGAGGTAGAAAAGTGGTGCGGAGAAATTCTTTCTTTAAGCCCAACCTGCCTGAAAGTCGTCAAAGCATCATTCGACGCAGACATAGATTACTTCCGTGACCCATCTCCCAATCACTTTCAAATGATGTTAGCTCCCGATTATTTCTCTACCGAAGAATCTAAAGAAGGTGCGAGCGCATTTTTAGAAAAACGCAAACCTGACTTCATGCAATTTCGCGTTTAGGGACGCTCACCAAATAGCGAAACTAATCTAGCCCACGCCGCTAAAAGGCTACGACTTGAGGTCGTGATTAACTGATTAGAACAAGTATGTATGACCAACCGAAAATGATGAACTCATATTAATGAATACGATTGTGCTAACGCTATAGTTCTAATTATGAATTTTCATCTGACCAATGACCAAGAGATGTTTGTTGAATCTGTACGTCGTTTTGCCCGCGCTCATCTGCAAGAAGGTGCGGTAGAGCGAGTTCGTTCACCTAATTATCCATGGGATGCCGCCAAGCTCATTGCGGACCAACAGCTGATGGGCATAACGCTTCCGGAAGAAGACGGCGGACTCGGTGGGACGCTAATGGATGCTGTCCTTGCAGTTGAGCAAATAACTTTAGTATGCCCGCGAAGTGCGGACGTCTTACACGCTGGTAACTTTGGACCTGCACGAGCGCTGTCCGAATATGGTACGCCGGCTCAAAAAAATAAATACCTCGAGCCAACATTATCTGGTCATGGCCTAATTGCTATAGGAATGACGGAGCCAGAAGCGGGCTCCGCTCTAACTGAGCTCAAAACAACTGCCACGCCCGATGGAGATGGTTATCGTATCAATGGCACAAAAGTTTTCACTACCCACAGCATGGACGCAACGTCGATACTTGCATATGTACGTTTTGGACCCGGTATCGACGGAATCGGATCTGTTCTTATCGACATCAACGCAGAAGGTTTAACCTTTGGTGAAACCTCCAAGTACATGTCTGGCGATCTATGGAGACAGCTGTACTTTAAGGATGTTTCCATATCACCGCACGATGTATTGCTGAAGGAAGGCGGATTTAAAAAACAGATATCTGCCTTCAATGCCGAACGTATCGGGAATAGTGCCAGGGCACTTGCTTTTGGCCGACATGCATTCAATATTGCTCGAGAGCACGTCCTTTATCGTCGGCAGTTTGGTAGGAGGCTGTGTGACTTCCAAGGCACGCAGTGGAAGTTTGCAGAAATGGCCATGAAACTAGAATCAGCTCAGCTCGTACTTTACAAGGCCGCTACCAACGCCGACAAGGACTTGCCGTCAGCAACCGAAACAGCAATGGCAAAACACATTTGTAACCAGGTCGGTTTTGAAGTCGCAAATGATGCTATGCAAACAATGGGTGCGACCGGTTATAGCGA
>JAKUTG010000199.1:0-4374 GCA_022447905.1 Pseudomonadales bacterium
AATGGTTTTATGGTGTAAATTCCTTCCTTCCCGAGTCGTTAACACCATACCGCTGTAGCGAGATAAATCTCGTGGACCAATGCAGCAACCGTCGATACCCTCAACAGACATGATTTCTTTGGTGTTTCGAGCTCCTTCTGCTGTCTCTATTTGCACGGCCAAAAAAATTTCTTCACCAGCCCATTCATCGTATCCTGGACCATGTATACCGACTCCAAACGCGCCTGACGACCTGCCTCCTAGAGGGGGATACCTGGTCGCATACACAGCCTGTTCTGCCTCCTCCGCGTTATTAACCATGGGAACAACAACCCCTAGAGATCCATTATCTAATAACCGTCCAATTAGACCAAAATCGTTCTTCCGAACCCTAGCCATAGGAACTGAGCCTCCCAGCACTATATTTCTGAAAGCCAACATGCTGGTTTGATCAGCCCAATTTCCGTGTTGGTTATCAACGAGCACAAAATCGAATCCTAACGGGGCAATTATTTCAACCGATTAGGTAGACCCAAGATTAACTTCTGCCCCTACAGCTGGACGTCCTTCCAACATTTTCTGTTTAGCTTTGTTCAACATAATCCCTCCTTTGGAAAATTAAAATTATCATCAATACTTAAGGTCTTATATCTGTCACACCCCCATGCTATTGTCAATTCAATTGCTGCAAGAAACGAACACTCATCACGTGCAATCCATTATCAACATTAGTTGTTTTATTAGCATAGGCGAAGAGTCCCATTTTGACGAACGCATGGTACGAACAATAATCATACTGTTTAGGGCCAGCAAGAAGAGGTGTCACGCAGCAATCTTTTCGATGCAACCCAGAGATTCTAGTCAACAAGTAGTATTTGGATATATGTCGGGAAGCAGGTTTCCTCCAAAGTTATCGGCAATTCTTAACCGATATAGGATAAACGACTAAGAGTTCCATTGGAGATTACCTGTGATTGGAAGGCATTTGTCACACCCCGGGTTCGTTGTTCAGCAGCCTGTTTTTTTATCTTGGGTGTTCCGAAGCACTGTTGCTCCTTCCCAAAGGTCGTCTTATCTCTCTGTCAGTAGCTCGCTCACCCGACAAATGGTCTCAGCTAATTCCAGGTTCGGAACTGTCCCACTTTCGCTAACGTTCTGCACTTTCAACACGGTTAATGTTGCGTGACGTAATCGATAACGTTGTAGGGTGGGGGAAAGTTATTTGACCATTAAGTTATTATCCCAAAACGGTGGGCGAGTATTGAAATGTGTATACGCTTTTTCCCCAAACTGCGCGGCGATGAAAATTATGGAGAAACAAGACACGTTGGACACTACTTGGCAAGGCCCTAGCGAATTGTGGGGAATGATAGAATTCATCATGCGAGTCTGATATGTCTTGCTTAGCGTGTTTCTGCAGAAGCTTTGAGTGAGACATATCGGTATCGCTTAGTTAACGTTTATGACCCATATTATCCACCACGCATCTGCGGAACGAGCATCGCCATGTACTTGGCGTTATTGGGAGGCGTCACTTGAGAAATCAGCCCCGCAGGATCCGGCTGAGGCGTCCCACACGCGTGGCACTAGGGACTCTAGGGTTGTCCTTGGTTGGAAGCGCAATGATCGGGATCACGATCATTCTTGTGGGTGACTTTGAAGAGACCGAGATGAGGGTGCTGGCCACTACCGCCACTCTGTCCGGCTTCAGCATCCTGTCATTGCCGAGCCTTTTTCACCTGGAACGGGCTCGCTACAAATATCTGGTGAGGATGGGCATCTCCGCATCCCTTGCCCTGTTCGCTGTCGCGCTCTTCGTGATATGGGGTGGGAGCTTGATGGGGGGCGAACCGGTCCTCAAAACCCTGGCATCGGTTGCGATTGTCGCCTTCGCTACCAACCACATCTTGCTGATTCTGATAGCAACCCCATCGAGGATACTGATATCCCTATGCCAATGGTCCACGACACTAATAATTACAATGGTGAGTGTCGTCATATTGGTCGCCGTCTGGACGGAAGAAATGCCCGAGACGATGGTGCGTCCCTTCAGCTCACTGATTGTCCTAGATGCCCTGGGCACAATAACAGTGCCCATCATGGTGAGAATATCCCGCTCTTCTTGATGAGTAACCTCTGTGCCGCCCGGAAACGGACAGTTGTTGGCAGACTCGAACATGATAATGAGCGATGCCGACAAAAAAATAATCCCGTGGCAACAGTTCCAAAGGGGTTGTTTTGTGCCTAGGTTTTGGCGTGCCCGGCAGGATTCGAACCAGCGATTCACGCACACCTGAAAAATGTCGCAGAACTTGTGAATACCGTAATCGATGGGAGCGTCGTGAGTCGCCGTCGCCTCCAGGGAACAAGGCGATTGCCCAAATACGTCAGTCAATTCAAGCCCCCAATTCTCATTGCACGAGAGTAGCCTAAACACTACTTTGGGGGAACCGCTGGCTCAGGCTTTTGACAGCGTCAGAACGCATTCATAAAATCTGTAATTTTTCGAGAAGGGTATTGCAAAGGGCCACATTCGATCTGGAAAGTATGGGCCGCCACGTTTTCAGCAAGTTAATGGCCGCTCCAAAAAAACGCTAGGCCCTGGAAGCAACAGCCCATTAGATAGAAAGGTGCGATATGCTAAGGCTTGCGGACAAAACAGCCATAATAACAGGCGGAGCTGGAGGAATAGGCAGGGCGACGGGGAAGCTTTTTGCAGAAGAAGGCGCACACGTCATCTTGGTCGACCTTGACGAGTCGGGGTTACAGGACATATTGGAATCCATCGCTGATGAAAACGAGAGTTACGTCGTGGCCGACACTACTCAGCCTGACCAAGTGCAACGCTTCGTCAATGCTGCGGTTGCACGTCACGGGGGCGTTGACATATTTATCGCCAACGCGGGAATCGAAGGAGAAGTCAACTCGATAATTGACACTCCTGTCGAAATGTTCGAGAAGGTCATGTCCGTCAATGTGAGGGGCGTGTGGTTGGGCCTCAAGTACGTCATGCCTTTGATGCGTGAACGTGGAGGAGGTAGTATCGTAATCACCTCATCGGCTGCTGGTGTTCAAGGCACAGTTGGTATGTCACCTTACACAGCCAGCAAACACGCTGTGATCGGACTGATGCGCACGGCGGCCTTGGAGGGTGCTTCTATGGGCATTCGCGTGAACACTGTGAATCCCTCGCCGATTCATACCCGAATGATGCGGTCAATAGAAGAGCAGCGGGTATCTAAAGGTGGAGAGGGCTATACGACAGTCGAAGAAGCGCAAAACGCGGTTGTGGAGGGCAACCCGCTTGGTCGATACGGAGAACCGGAGGAAGTGGGCAAACTAATGATGTTTTTGGCCAGCGATGAAAGCAGCTACTGCAACGGCGGCGTGTATATGGTAGACGGCGGGACTACGGCTGGTAGGGTCTAGCTATACGCTTCAAGGTGAGCCAGGTTAATTGACTCTCTCGAACTGCGGCGATCGCGCCACATCATAACGATCATACAGGAGCCGTAAATTCCGGATTGTAGGCATTCAGCAACAATGGGACGCAATGCTACTTGGGAAATATCGGATAACGCAGACACTGTATACAAGTCTCTTCAAATTCGATTCCACCAAATAAATTGGGGTCGAGTTTCCCTGCAGTTGGATACTAGGAATACAAAACAACTTAAATGGCAGGATTTCGCTGCTGTATTTCAGCTGCTAACGCATTACAGAAATCAGATAAAGCTGCCCGCCAATGCGCGAGAATTGAATTCTAGGTCTCCACATAGAGCCTTGAGTCTTGACTCGTCAGGATTGAAGTATACAATGCGCTTTGTTAGCGATTCTCAAATCCAGCGTCAATCATCAGTGAGAGGTGAGCAATGGCAGATACTCAGACCCTTGATAAGGCCTATCATGTCCTCGTGAGCCATGTGGTGGAGACCGGACAGGCCCACTACAGCGACCTGGCCACCGGCCTGGGATGCTCCATGGAGGAAGCGCGCCAGTTACTGCATGATCTATCGAAAGCAGTACCCACCGGGATAAGGCTGATTCCCGAAACCGACTTTATCGCCACTTTTACCCCGTTTTCTCTCATTCCTACCCCTTGCCGGATCACCGTGGATGGTCAGCAGAAATGGTTCGGTATTTGAGGACAGGACGCGCTGGCGGTCAGCTGGCTGTTTCCTGGCAAAACCCTTAGTATCGTTTCTCCCTGTCTAGTCTCCAACGAGGGCCTCAGCATTGAGTTGCGTGATGGGCAGGTCCTCGCTGCCAGTCCCTCCACCATAGTTGGGCACAGGAACCTGGCACCCGGGTCGACGTCACCCACCGAAACTTGAGGGCAGATGAACTTCTTCCGATCGGAAGAACACATGCGGAACTGGGCTCAGTTTAACCCGG
>JAKUTG010000002.1:0-36222 GCA_022447905.1 Pseudomonadales bacterium
CAATGTGCTCGGAAAAAAACCCCCGGAGGTTTTCAACCATAACTTGGAAACTGTTCCGCGACTATATAAACAGGCCAGACCTGGTGCAGATTATGAGTGGTCCCTGGATTTATTGGCCCGCTACAAACTCCGCCAACCTAATGTGCCCACCAAATCAGGTTTAATGCTTGGGCTAGGTGAATCCATAGAAGAAGTAAAACAGGTGCTGGAAAATTTGAAGCAACACAATGTTGATATGATTACTCTAGGCCAATATCTTCAGCCTAGCAGACATCACCTAAAAGTGGAGCGATTTGTGCCTCCCGCTGAATTTGACGAGTTACGCGTCTTTGGAGAAAAACTCGGCTTCAAACATGTAGCTAGTGGTCCTTTGGTCAGATCCTCCTATCATGCCGATAAACAGGCAAGTAGCGAGATACATCCCTAGAGCTGATTTACTCTTAATGAAGATAACTTTCCTGCAGATACTAATACGCCTGTCTTCCCTTCTGCTTGCTGTTGTTACACTAGTTTTTCTCTCTCAAAGCCCGGCTCAGTTCGGCAGTGAACCCTTGCTAGTTAGGGCCTTGGTTTTCAACTTTGCTATTGTGGCTACTCTAGTGGCTATTTATCCGGTTAACCCTTTTTTCGATAGCGGGCCTCGTATTTACGGCATCGTGGTTTGCTTGCCTGCAGTAATTCCTGCATTTATTTATTTTTTGTACTTGTTACCGAAACAGGCTGGAGAAGGAATCACAGCCGAACAATTACAAAGCCAGTTGATTACCGATAGCTCTAGCAATGGAATTATTGAGGTAGGATTTCAATATCCTATATATACGCCTACTATTTCTGTGAAAAATCAGGAGCTTTTTACCAAGCAGGCAAATATTTTTTTCCGGATGACGGATGCCAATGGTAATAATGCTTTATTCAGGGGGGTACGGTCCCAAATTCCTAATTCTGGGCTGAGTGTAGAAGCAACTGTACAGGGTATGTTGAGTAACAATTCAGGATATTTGTTTAATCCATTACGATTGCCGCCAAACCGTGACGTAAGTGGCAGAGTGGTGTTTATTATCAGTAATCTTGAAGATGGTACTAATTTTACCGAAGCCTTAGGCAAAGCATCCCAAGTGCAGTTCGAGTTGCGAGATCCAGAAAATGGTCAGCTTTTACTGGAATTCCCGTTAAATCGGATTTAATCTGAAACCTCTAAAGCGTCGATTACAAATAACCTTTCTAGTTGGGAAATTGTTATTAAAGGCTGGGAAACTCGATGGTTATACTGAGGTTTATAAAAACGGATTCACTGACATAATATGGATGTTATGTCGTTGTACGTAGTTTAACTTCTGATTTGTTTTCATTATGGATATTTCGGGTGTCAGCCATAAAAATTCCATACTTGTGCGCAAATAAAGCCAATAGGGAAAGTGCTGCATATAGGCCAATTAGAGTTTTCAGCAGTACGTGAATCGAAACAAACTGGATTAACACTATCAATGAAGCCATCCTGAGAATCTCCAATCCCAATGCGTTTGGACGATCTTCCAACCACCTACCATGAATATAGAAAGAGTAAGTCATGAATAGCACAGCTATGACGGTCTTTTCGTAACCGAGTGATGACGAATACTGCAATAGGTAAAGACTAAGCAATACGGATATAACGAATTGACCTAGCACGTAGTATTTGCTGAAAGTGGGAATAACCGGATCAAAGCGCGATGTTAGGTCTACAAGATTGCTTCTTTGCTTGCAGCTGCTCACCATATCTTCAGGTTGCCATCCAGGCGGCTTAAAGCAGATAGCCAGTTTGTTCATCAAGCCAGGTGCTTTTATGAAGTCTTTGATTAAACGCCAGTAAACGTGCACATTCGCCCATACTGGGTTCCAGCTGTTGAGCGGGTTACGAAGACCAAAAACCACTGGCTCTTCAGAGAGTTCTTCTTGAAAACTTCGAAAAAGGCGATCCCAGATTATGAACACGCCACCGTAATTACGATCGACATAGATCTTGTTGCGGGCGTGATGGACCCTATGATTCGATGGAGTAACGAATATCCATTCTAGGGTTCCTAGCTTTGGTACATGTTCCGTATGGACCCAGAACTGGTAAATGAGGTTGAGGCTGACTGTAGTGAATAATACCTCTGCGGGAAATCCCAGTGCAAAGAAAGGAACGTAGAATAGAAAGCTATAGAAATCGATACTTGTTTGTCTGAGTGCAGTACCGAGATTGAAATCTTCGCTCTGATGGTGGGCTACGTGAGACCCCCAAAAAATAGCCATCTCGTGCCCTAGCCGATGCTTCCAATAGTAAGCTAGGTCATAGAGAACGAAACAAACTATCCATACCCAAATTCTGTCTCCGGGCAACTGTCTTAATTGATAATGGTCCGCAATCAGTTCATAAATTGAGCTGGATACTCCGAGGATAACAAGGCTCTGTAGCCTGCTAAGGCTGCCCATGGAAAGGCTATTGATCGTATCATTAATGCGGTAGGTGTTGCGATGCTGCGTAAACCCCCATGCTAGCTCGGCTAATATGAGCAGGAAAAAGAAGGGGATGGCATACAATATCAAGTTCATGGGCTATATTTCGTTACTGACAGATTTTGCCTCATTCATTGGAAAACGGCTAATTATGAAAGGGTTACTGGCTATTGTAATGGTTTATTAGCGATCTCTGCAAAAGCTCAATCTATCATTTTAAGAGTAGAGCCCGCGGGAGAGAGTGGCTATAAATAGCTTCGAATTTAGATAATATTCATTGCACGAAAGCGATTAATGAATGCGACATTTACTATTCGTTTTAAAGCGTAATTAAGCCGAAATCAGCTTTGATCCACCAAGGCAGAAGGATTCTCAGTAAATTGCACGTATCCTAACTTCTTATAATCAGCGATAGCGAGCCCGACTGCGACACTGGTGAAGGGGTCATGTTCAATAACCTTTCCGGTAAATTCAGCGTCTAGTATTTTTTTAATAGCTGGAATCAGGGAGGATCCGCCGGTACGGATAACCAACTGAATATCGGAAGCACGTAGTTCGGCTTTTACTAACAGCTCAGTGATAGCACTTTGGAATTTTTTAAGGATCTCGTTAATCATCTGGTCAAATTCTTCACGAGAGACCAATAATTCGATATCAAGTTCCGGTATATCCAGTTTAGCTTCTAGTAGCGTGGAAAGCGTAGCTTTCATTTCTTTCAGGTTTTGGAATATAAGGTAACTGTAGTTGTTTTTTATCAGGTCATAAAGGCGTCGAAACCTGGGGGCTGCTTCGTCTCCGTATTTAATGCGCTGCATTATAGGAGATGTATATTTATTTTGGTTTAACATGTAACTCACCGTCCAGTTGAGTAACAAGTCTTCATAGTCTTTAAACGGGAAAACAGTTTCAATCTCGCGGTCTTCGCCTGCACGGCGCCATCGCTCACCCTTTCCCAGTAGAGGGAAGATCAGCTTCCGAAACAGAACCTGATCGATGTGATCACCTCCTAGTCCTATGCCGTGGGTAGCTATAACTGAAATTTTTTTCTCTTTCCTTTTCAATATGCAAAGATCTAGAGTGCCGCCACCAAAATCTACAGCCAGCAATGTCTGGTAGGTAACTAGCGGATTATCATAGAGGTAGCTGAGAGCAGCAGCTATTGGCTCAGGGTAATAACACTTTTTGGAGAATCCCGCATGTCTGCACGCTTCAGATAAAAGGCCGAGTGCACGTTCATTACGGTGAGGGTCAGACCCCTCGAAATTTATTGGGTGGCCAATGCAGGCGTGATCTATAGAATCAGGCGTGCTTTGATAGTGGAACAAGTGTTTCTCGATATTTTTTCTAATACGTAGTAATAGAGGAGTGATAAGAGCGACTAATCGGAAGGGTTTATTAAACACTATAAGGCGTGAAGTATTTAGATTCCCTAACACTCTTTTAGTGCCTCTGAATAATCGACCTTTCTGACTAGCATCTACAAGCGACTTGCCGTACAACTTTCCTGTATTTGCTTCCTCTGGAAGGCCATGGTCACCAATCTGACCTGTGGTAGTACGCGCCTCCCCAAGAACTTCGGCACTTAGCTCTACCGTGCGCCCCATATTACTTTCGATATACTGATCTATAGCCTCCTTTCCGGTGGCGATTCTATACTCATCGTCGATATAAGTAGCCGATGGCATTACTGTCGAGTTCGACTCAAGCTTTAAAAGATGGATTTTTTCGCCGTCAAAGATAGCAGCAGCACTGTTGCTGGTACCAAAATCCACGCCGATTCCTAGAGATCGGGATTGTTGGTCAGTAGACTGAGTCACCAAAAAATCTTGCCACTATGAATAAATTTTTGGATGAACGATTACAAAAAAATCTAAGTAAAATATGCGGGTTGAGAATCAATAACTAGCATAGCCTATTTAATTGTCGCCAGCAAAAAAAAGAGGCATGAGAATCAACAGAGCTTTTCTTGGCTAGTGATATTCGAGCTTGTCTTTTGTGCTCGAATAGGTTTGAGCATACATCCTAGTTGAAAAGTTGAATCTTAATGAAACTTGCCCTATGCTCCATCGGTCAAAATAGTCTCGGTACCAGTAACATCTTTTGGGAGCTTTCATGTGTGCGGCTGTCCGACATATATCTTATAAATATGTCACCTACCTGATTTTCTTCTTTCTCTTCGGCTCATTTGCTGTTACCGCCGGAGCTGGCACAATTGTCCGCGTTAGTACCAGTATAGGGGATTTTTCAATCGAGTTACTGGATGATACAGCTCCAATAACTGTTCAAAATTATCTCAATTATGTGAATCGAAATGACTATAACGGCACATATATCCACCGCGCCATAGATGATTTTGTAGTGCAAGGAGGCGCCTTCCGGTTCAAACTATTCGAAGGTCCTATCGATGTACCGACAGATCCTCCAATAGTGAATGAATTTAAAGGCGTCTCGAACACCCGGGGCACAGTAGCGATGGCAAAAAGAGCGGGAGATCCGGACAGCGCTACCAATCAATGGTTTGTGAACCTGATTGATAACCTAGTCCTCGATGTAACAGATGGAGGGTTTACTGTATTCGGGCAAGTGCTGGGTGAGGGTATGCAGATTGTCGATGCCATTGATGATCTTCCGACCGTTTCCTTAGGCCAAGCGAAAGCGCCTTATGCGCCTTATTTCACTCAAACATACAACAATCCGCTGGATTTCGTTTACATCAATGTTGAGGTTACTGAAAGGTTCAGCTCGGCTCCACATGTCTTTGAATCTGCCACTGGCTTGCTTATAACTTCCGTGGATATAGATAACGGCAGTGATGTTATTAGTATGAATTTTAATGTTGTTTCTTCAGAATCTGAGGTGGTTATTAAAGCAAACCTCGATAGTGTTATCCCTCGTCAAGCAGGGCTGCCTGGGATCGCTACTTTTTCCACTTCCGATAATCGGCTACGTATTCCCACCCTCGAAGTAAACCTGGACGGTGCCGTGTCACTTGTTACGAATGTAGTGTTTATTCTGTCGGATGCTGTGAATTTTCTTTTTACGTTAGAATCTTTCGATCAATAATGGATCGCCGTTTACCACTGCAAAGCCTTGGGTTACTCTTGCGTAGGCCAAAATCCTTAATAATTAAAAATTCGATATAAGGGATTACTCACTGATGGCAGCCCCGCGAGGCGAGTTTACTTCCAGGTTTGGTTTTCTAATGGCGGCCTCTGGTTCCGCCGTTGGTCTTGGCAACATATGGGCGTTCCCTACTAATGCCGCCTCTAATGGCGGGGCCGCATTTCTTTTTGTGTACCTTATTCTGGCGTTTGCACTAGCCTATCCAGCTCTAATGGCTGAACTCATTATAGGGCGTTACGCACGTGCTAATGCTGTGACCGCGTTAAAATCAATTTCTATCGGAAACAAGAGCCGAATTTTGGCCTTGATGGTGGGTTTTGCAGGAATCATCACGGTTTGTTTTATTCTGAGTTTTTATGCCATTGTCAGTGGATGGATGATTGCTTTCTTCTTCGATCCATTGGCGCGTATGGCGGGAATGGATGGGTTAGCGCAATGGTTGACGCAAGATGGGGTTTTACGGAATAGTCTTTTCGTCATAATTTTTATGGTGGCGACAATCTATATCATCAGTGCGGGTGTTAAAGACGGCATAGAGAAATGGGCGTCACTTCTGATGCCATCGCTAATAGTAATTCTGGTTTTACTTATCTTTTACGTTATGACTTTACCCGGAGCCCTGGAAGGCGTTCGTGCATACCTCATTCCGGATTTTACACGTATCGCTGATCCCTCTTTACTTGTTGATGCTATGGGCCAGGCGTTTTTTTCGCTTTCGCTTGGAGTAGGTACTATGTTGATTTATGGGTCCTATATAAGTAAGCAGGAGAATCTGCCCACGATTGGCGGTCTGGTTGCATTGCTGGATGTAGGAATAGCGGTAATGGCT
This sequence comes from Pseudomonadales bacterium, assembly GCA_022447905.1. GTDB lineage: Bacteria > Pseudomonadota > Gammaproteobacteria > Pseudomonadales > Pseudohongiellaceae > UBA9145. Next base: position 6,431 of record JAKUTG010000002.1, read on the forward strand.
GGTATGCTAATTTTACCCGCGATGTATGTAGCGCTGGGCAATGGTGTCGAAATTTTTGACGACAGCGGTGGGCTTATCGCTGGCCCTGGTTTAATAGTTTCTGTGTTGCCGTCACTTTTCGAGACTATGGGCTTCATTGGAATCTTGGTGGCTATAGCCTTCTTCATGCTCATGACCATTGCCTCATTAACTTCCTCCATTTCTATGTTAGAAGTGCCGGTTGCCTATAGCGTAGAACATCATGGTGTAGAAAGACGCCATGCGGCTATGATGATAGGCGTGATCATAATCTTAATTGCATTGGTTATTGTGTTTAACTTCGATCCCCTGTTCGATATGGTTGTGACCTACACGACAGAAGTTAGTCAGCCTCTTTTGGGGTTTGCATTTTGCATATTTGTCGCTTGGATCTGGCGCCGCAACGATATTCTTGAGGAGATTAAGCAGGGGAGTCCTGAGGTTGAATCCGGATTATTTTGGAAGATCTGGCCGCTTTACGTAAAATTCTTTTGCCCAGTGGCAATCTTAATAGTTTTCTTTCAATAGGGTACCAACTAAAACTTTTGTCTCTAAGATAATGTATGGTTATTGGCCTCTTGCCTGCAGGCTAATAGCTAATTAGCGTATTTTGGGAAGGCAGATGATATTAATAAACATTTATGCTACCGTGCCAGCCTTATCAAAAAGGCGCTACTGACGATTCTCTGTAAAGTAAAATAGCGGAAAAATAAACAATCGGAGATTAATTGCGCATGACCTTTTCCCTTTCAAAATATGCTTCCAGTCAGCCAGTAAGGAATAGACGAAAATTTCTGAAGCAGCTGATGGTGTTTCCTGCCTCTATGTCTTTGGGCGTTATCGGCTTAGAAGCCGCATCTGCCCAGTCCGGAGTAGCGGATTCTGTAAAAGCGCTTACCTTTGATGTATTTGGTACCGTTGTTGATTGGCGTTCCTCGATTATCAGAGAAGGTCAGTTATTGTCGGCTCGCAAAAGTTTTGAAATTGATTGGGGTGAATTTGCGGATAACTGGCGAGCTGGTTATGGGCCAGCTATGAACAGGGTACGCAACGGAGAGTTACCGTGGACCAAGATAGACCATCTGCACAGAATGATTTTGGATGAACTGGTTGTTGAGTATGGTTTGAGCGGCCTCAGCGAAGAAGAATTGGATCACTTCAACCGGGCTTGGCATCGACTGTCACCGTGGCCGGATTCTGTTGCTGGTTTGAACCGGCTGAAAACTAAATACGTGATTGCCACTCTGTCCAATGGCAATGTTGCTCTGCTCACCAACATGGCGAAGAATGCAGGATTGCCGTGGGATGTGGTCTTATCGGCGGAGCTAGCAAAACATTACAAGCCGGACCCTGAAGCGTACTTGACAGCCGCCGACCTATTAGGTCTGCCTCCAGAACAGGTAATGATGGTGGCGGCCCATCCCGGTGACTTGAGAGCGGCTGCAAGAAATGGATTGCGCACAGCCTACGTTATCAGGCCATTGGAGCGAGGCGCAGGACGAATAGTAAACAATAATGCAGCGGCTGGAGAATTCGATTATACAGCTAGCGACTTTCTCGATCTGGCGCGACAACTGGGGGCTTAAGATTGTCGGAAATCCGACTTGAGCAGAAGTCTAAGCAAGAGCTTGTACAACGACTGCAGCGGTATATGGGCGATGAACTGGAAATCGAAGTAGGGGGTTTCGATGCAGAGTTCTTGTTGGATTTTTTTGCGGAACAAGTTGGTTGTTTTTACTATAACCAAGGACTTGCAGATGCGCTTAGCGCGATTGAAAATAAGGTACAAGAATTTTCAGATCTAGTATACGAACTAGAGAAAGATACCGATATAGGTGTCGGGAAAAAATAGATTTGTATTAAAGCGCTCTTACTCTTGAATACAAGTTATTCCTCGACTGGTTTATAGAACATACACATCTGGTGTGTTTCGATTGTGACGTGATTTATGTCGTGAAATGGATTCGAAATTACTAAATCTAATCTTTATCCCTGCTTTAGTCAGTTTGCAGAGCAGTTGCTCCGAGTCTGGGCTGCCGGAAAAATCCATAAGTTTGGCAGAAGTGAATGAAGCTGTGGTCGAATTTATTTCCACGCCAGAAGAAACAAATCCCTTTTACGAAGAAAGTCCACTGTATCTTAACTACCCTAGATTTGATCGCATCCAGGATGTCCATTATTTGCCTGCTTTTGAACGTGGAATGGAAGAAGAGCTGGAAGAAATCAAAGCTATTGTAAATCAACCAGATCAACCGAATTTTGATAATACTATTCTTGCTCTTGAATTAACGGGCCAGTTACTGGACCGAGTGGCCAGAGTATTCTATGCCATATCCAGCGCGCATACGAATGACGAAATACGTGCATTGGAACAGCAATTAGCCCCGCGGCTCGCGGGTCATGAAGATAACATTCTGCTTAATCGCGATTTGTTTGAGCGTGTTGGGATTATTTACGAGCAACGCGATGATCTCGGGCTTGAGCCGGAGTCTATGCGGTTACTTGAAAAATACTATACAGAATTTGTCCGCGGTGGCGCAGCACTTAGTGTGCCGGAGCAACAGCATATGAAAGAACTTAATGCTGAGATTGCTTCACTTGAAACCCTTTACAGTCAAAATATTCTGAGTGAAGTAAATGATCTTGCCGTTATCGTGGATACAGAGGAAGAATTGACTGGTCTGGATCAGGCATTGATAACTGCTGCCAGGGAAGAGGCCGCTGCGCGGGATCTCGATGGGAAATATGTTCTACCGCTACTTAATACCAGCAGCCAGCCGGCATTGGCTTCGTTACAGAATCGTGCCCTGCGGGAAAGAATTCATAGCATTTCGCTGTCCAGAGGCAGCAGAGGTGGTGATTTCGATAATACAGAAGTGTTGTCTGATGTGCTGCGGCTTCGTGCGGAACGAGCTCAATTGCTGGGCTATGACAATCACGCTCATTTTATCCTAGAAGATCGCACGGCGCAGACAGTGGCCGCGGTTAACAATCGTCTCGCCGAACTCACGACCCCAGCTCTTGCTAACGTCAATCGGGAGGCCGTTGATCTTCAGCAAATGATTTATGACGATGGACAAGATTTCGAGCTAGCGTCCTGGGATTGGGATTTTTACACAGAAAAGCTCAGATTAGCCCGTTATGACTTCGATGCTAAGGAATTGCGACCCTATTTCGAGCTTAATAATGTGCTGCACAAGGGGGTCTTTTTCGCCGCTGAACAATTGTACGGTATTACTTTCAAGGAACAAACATCTTTACCTGTTTACCAAGAGGATGTGCGGGTGTTTGAGGTTTACGATACGACAGGAACTACTTTGGCAATCTTTATAGCTGATTTCTATGCTCGGCCTACCAAGAGGGGCGGTGCATGGATGAATTCCTATGTATCTCAGAGTAATTTGCTAAATACCCGACCAATCGTGGCCAATCACTTGAACATCACGAAACCACTCGAAGGAGAGGTTACTCTGCTGACGTTTGATGAAGTAACCACTATGTTTCATGAGTTTGGGCACGCGCTGCATGGTATGTTTTCTGCTGTGGAGTATCCGTATTTCTCCGGTACCAGCGTACCTCGCGATTTCGTGGAATACCCCAGCCAGGTAAATGAGATGTGGGCAATTTGGCCAGAAGTGCTTGCCAACTATGCCATTCATCACGAAACCGGACAATCAATGCCGCAGGAATTGCTCGAAAAAGTGCTTTCAACTCAAACTTTCAACCAGGGCTTTGAGACTACTGAATACCTTGCTGCATCTATTCTTGATCAAGCCCTTCACCAGCTTACTTCGGATGAAATCCCTGTTGGCGACGAGATTATGGAGTTTGAGCGATCAACCTTTGAAGATGCCGGTATTGTGTTAGATTCAGTTCCACCACGCTATCGAAGTACTTATTTTAACCATATTATGGGTGGTTATCATGCCGGTTATTATTCCTATATCTGGAGCGAAGTACTGGATGCCGATTCAGTTGAATGGTTTAAGGAGAACGGAGGATTAAAAAGAGAGAATGGGGATCATTTCCGGCAAACTTTGTTATCCCGTGGAGGAGCTGATGATGCCATGACCTTGTTCAGGAAATTTCGTGGTCGTGACCCCGATATAACCCCATTGTTGGAGCGACGAGGTTTAAATTAAAGGTTAGACCTCTACCTGTTTCATGGTGGCTGTGGATTGACCGCTAATTGCCAGTAATAGCAGGCTAAGCTCGTCCCAGGAGTTAGCACTGATTATCCCTTTTATGGACTGATCTACGCGTCTGGCATGTTCGAGAAAATGCCAAATGTCTTGTGTGTCTATCCTACCTAACGCGCTACCTACGGCTTGTTTTTTGTTGAACCAGATGCGAGCAGTTTGCATGATCGCATTGATACCCTGCCCCTGCTCTTTCATCTCGATTAATGGTAACAAGGTGCGCAGTTCGCGAGTAATTGTAGCGAGGATTGGTAATGGTAAGAGTCCTTCAGCACGGAGGGTGCGCAGGATTTTCTGCGATCTAACTGCATCACCCTTAAGAGCGGCGTCAACGAGATGATATACACTATAACGTGAACTGTCGGCAACCACCTGCATCACTGTATTTACATCGAGCGAAATATTGGTTTTATTCTCTTCGCTTACGAGGAGTTTCAACTTTTCGATTTCCTGAGTTGCCGCAAGTAAATTACCTTCAACTTTGTCGACAAGTAGTTCCAGCGCTTTCGGTTCTGCACTAATGCCCTCCCGCAGCAGGCGTCGTGTCAGCCACGCGCCCAAACCATCCCGATTTATTGGCCAGATCTGGACAAAGGCGCTATGCGATTCAATTATCTTGAACCATTTAGTGCTGAGCATACTAGATTCCAGTTTGGGACTGATAATCAGAATCAAAAATTCTGGATTGGGTTTGGCAAGATAAGCGTGTAGCGCATTCTTGCCAGCCTCTTCCAGTTTTGAACTAGTAAGCCTTAACTCGATAATCTTTTGTTCAGAGAAAAGAGAAAGGTTGCCCGTTGTTTGGGAGAAATTATCCCAATTAAAATTCCGATCGATGTCGAATATTTGGCGCTCACCAAATCCTTTGTTTTGATAGTGTTTACGAACCTGATCTGCTGCCTCCTGCATCAGTAATGGTTCGTCACCAGCCAACCAGTAAAGTGCTGGGCTTTGATTTTCCAGGGTACGAGTTAGCTGCTCTGCCTTGATTTTCATTACAAATCAACTGCTGGCGGCTTGGAGTCGGCGCATGATCTGATTTACGAGCTCCCGTCGCATTTCATTCCGAATAATTTCCACTTCCTCTTGGTTCCCAGCTATATTTTCTAGATCTTCAAAGTAAGTACGTTCGACGTAAAGAGTCTCTGGCCTGATAAGTATCTGTTCACCTTGTTCAAATGAGATATTAATTGACAATCGCATTTCGTGCTGCGCCGCTCTCGCCCTGGGATTAAATGTTACCGGTCTACTGGCAATTTGTTCATCGCTGATTTCCAGAATTGCCGAGTTGGAATTCGGCTCAGCTGAAATCCCGAGTTGTGTCTCAACATTAGCGACATCCAAGCTGCGTCTTAGAAATCGCGCAAGCTCGCTGTTTGGCTGTTGAAGATTAAGCTGGATTAAGTCAAACCGGAGAGAAATAGCATCATTGCCACGTATGGCGAAACCGCATTCGTTAAGGGTAATAACAAAAATTATAAAGGAAATAAATTTTGCACATTTAGCCATTAGTTAGCGGCTTCCTAATTTACGACGATATTAACTAGACGCTCGGGCACGACTATAATCTTACGGACAGTTCCGTTTGAAGTGAATCGCTGTATCACTTCATCGCCAAGTGCAAGTCGTTCAAGGTCAGCCTTTGCGATATCCCTAGGGACTTCGATCTTGCTCCGAAGTTTACCATTCACTTGGAGAACTATTAACATCGTGTTCTGAATTAAAGCTGATTCGTCTACCCGTGGCCATGCCGCGTCAATTACAGCTTCATCGTGTCCCAGATGTTTCCACAGAGCATGACAAAAATGCGGGGCTATAGGTGAAAGCATCAGAATCGCTGCTTCGAAGGCTTCCTGCACCACTTGCTTGTCTTCCTTTTGGGAGGCACCCTCTAGAAAACTGCTAGTTGCATTAATCAGTTCCATAATGGCTGCTATAGCTGTATTAAAGGTCTGTCTTCTTGAAAAATCATCGCTGACCTTCTGAATTGTTTGGTGAGTCTTTAACCGCAGTTTCAGTTGTTTTTCGTTGAAAACCCGTGCAGAAAACCCCTGATAGGACACGGGTTGGTGGCTTACAACGATTTTCCACAATCGTTTAAGAAATCTGGAGCTACCTTCAACCCCGGAATCAGACCAGTCCAACGATTGATCCGGGGGGGAAGCGAACATGACGAACATTCGTACGGTATCGGCGCCATATTTTTCTATTAGAGGCATGGGGTCAACAGTATTGCCTTTTGACTTGGACATCTTGTGGCCGTCTTTCAATACCATACCTTGGGTAAGCAGGTGCGTGAAAGGCTCATCTGAATTCACTAGGCCTTCGTTACGGAGTAGCTTGTGATAGAACCGGGCATATAAAAGGTGCAAGATGGCGTGTTCTATGCCACCGATATATTGATCCACCGGTAGCCAGTAATTTGCCCGATGATCAAGCATGCTGTCATCTTGATCACAACATGTAAAACGTGCGTAGTACCATGAAGATTCCATGAAAGTATCAAAAGTGTCTGTTTCTCGCTGCGCCTCTTCGTGACATTTCGGGCACTCGACCTTGAAAAATTCTTGCATTTTTCCAAGCGGAGACCCCGAATCATCAAACTCGATGTCTTCTGGTAAGATTACCGGCAAATCTTCATCAGGAACTGGAACTGAACCACAAGTATTACAATTTATCATTGGGATTGGCGCCCCCCAGTAACGCTGCCTAGACACACCCCAGTCTCGCAAACGATAATTTATGGTCTTTTGACCCTTGCCGGTCTTGTCGAGGTGTAGGGCAATCGCTTCGAAAGCTGATTCAAAATCATGACCGTCAAACTCGCCTGAATTAATCAGTATACCTTTCTCCACATAGGCTGCTTCCTTAAGGTCGCAAAATGAATTGGGCGATGCCGGTTTAATAACCTGCTTTATCTCCAGGCCATATTTTTTAGCAAACTCCCAGTCCCTTTGATCATGTCCAGGTACAGCCATTACTGCACCAGAGCCATAGCTCATCAGTACGAAATTGGCCACAAAAATTTTTACTTCGGCATCGGTAATTGGATGGATGGCCTTCAGCCCAGTGTCCATTCCCAATTTTTCCATGGTCGCCAGATCAGCTTCAGCTACCTTTATCTTGATTTGTTGTTCAATAAAGTCAGCAAGACCAGGATTTGTGGAAGCCGCTTTTTTAGCAAGCGGGTGCTGTGGAGCTACGGCTACATATGTTACCCCCAACAAAGTGTCAGGCCGTGTGGTATATACCGACAGCCGCTTTAATGAGTCTTCAGACTCACCAGCCACTTCAAATACCAGGTCAATGCCTTCCGATCTGCCGATCCAGTTAGATTGCATGGTTTTGACCTTTTCAGGCCAACCCTTGAGGAATTGCAGATCGTCGAGTAGTTCTTGAGAAAAGGCACTTATCTTGATAAACCATTGAGGAATACTGCGGCGTTCTACTAGAGCTCCGGATCGCCAGCCTCGGCCTTCTACAACTTGTTCATTTGCCAACACGGTCTGATCGACAGGGTCCCAGTTCACCTCAGCTTCCTTTTTGTAAGCTAACCCTTTTTTAAATAGGCGGGTAAAGAACCACTGCTCCCAACGATAATAATTACGATGACAAGTGGCGAGCTCCCTTGTCCAATCATAGGCGTAACCAAGTCGTTGCAACTGCTGGCGCATGTAATCGATGTTCCCATACGTCCATTTGGCTGGGGGAACTTTATTTTCCATAGCCGCGTTCTCAGCTGGTAATCCAAAGGCATCCCAACCTATGGGCTGAAGCACGTTTTTTCCTTGCATACGTTGGTATCGGGAAATGACATCAGCGATGGTATAATTGCGGGCATGCCCCATATGAAGGTGGCCGCTAGGGTAGGGAAACATCGCCAAGCAGTAGAATTTTTCTTTGTTGGGGTCCTCAGTAACCAGGAAGCTATCATGCTTCTTCCAATAGGCCTGAGCGATTGCCTCTATTTCTTGAGCGGAATATTGGAGGTTAATACTACTCATTGGTTGCTTGTCCGATTATTGGATGCCATGCCGCCCACAATTACTCGTTGATTTTGTCACCGCCAACAACCTAGCAAAAGGACGCAAGCATAACCCAGACCAAGGTTCACAGGTAGAGTTAGAGTCCAATAATTGGTACCGGTTGGGTTTAGATTGTTTTTTTACGAGTATCAACAAGGGTCGAAGTAACTTTAAGCAGTTTAATCTGGCGACTGTCTGCATTGAGAACGGTTACCAGAAAGGGGCCAATGTTAATAGTCTCACCACGTTCAGGGATGTGACCGATCTGCTGTAATACCAATCCGCCTAGTGTGGTGAATTCCTGATCACTAAATTGCGTACCAAAATATTCATTGAATTCATCTACAGGGGTCAGTGCTTTAACGATATAATTTTCTTCGTCGAATTTCTTGATGTGGCTTTCATCATCTACGTCATACTCATCTTCAATTTCCCCAACAATCTGTTCAAGCACATCTTCAATGGTTACTGCGCCGCTCACGCTGCCATATTCGTCTATAACTATAGCCATATGCTGACGCGTTTCACGAAATTCTTTTAGTAGGACATTAAGCCTCTTACTCTCCGGAACGAAAGTAGCAGGTCGCACAACATCTTTGACATCAAGTTTTTCTGTTTCTTCTTCCAGGATCAACGGAAGAAGGTCCTTAGCCAACAGGATCCCTATTACATTGTCAACATTCTCACCCGTTACAGGAAATCGCGAGTGGGAGGCCTTTGTAACTAATTCAATAATTTCATTCGGTGGCAGCTTCGCAGGGACGTTCACAAGCTGAGATCGTGGGATCATAACATCTCGGACTTGCATGCTCGAGACTTGCAATGCGCCTTCTATGATACCTAGCGCGTCTGCATCGAGGACCTGGTCTTGCTCAGCATTGCGCAATAGCTCCAGCAGACTTTTGGTGTCGGTAGGCTCGTCGGAAAAGACCTGTGTAATTTTATCGATCCAAGACCTGGGACTTAGATCGTGGTTAGATTGGTCATCAGTCATTCGCTGGCTTCTCTTGTATCTCCATACCTGCGATAACAGGATTACCCTATCAAATATGGATTCTGGAATCCAAGTTTTTCTAGTATATTAATTTCGAGTTGCTCCATAGTAGCGGCGGTAACATCTGTTTCGTGATCGTAACCGAGCAAGTGCAGTACACCGTGAATCAATAGGTGGATCCAGTGAGCTTCTGGGGACTTGCCTTGTTCATCCGCTTCGCGTTGCAGGATGGCCGGGCAGATTACTATATCTCCGAGTATATTAGTTTCGAGTTGGCGGCTAAATATAGGCGGTACTTCAGCAGGAAAAGACAATACATTAGTAGCATTGTGTTGGCCGCGGTAAACCGAATTGAGATGTTCTGATTCCACTTCATCCACAAAGCGCAGGCTTATGCTGTACCTTTTACTTTCTCCGAGCGCATCAAGAGCGGTTTGAACCCAACTCTCACAAGTTTTTCGTTGGGGTGCCCACTGGCAATCACAATCATTCGCGATTTCAATTATCACGTTCATTGAGGTGAGCGCTTTCCTGGGTTCCTAGTTTGGGGACAGATTGGAGATCATATTCATCATAGGCTTCTACAATTTTTTGCACTAGGCGATGTCGTACGACGTCACGGGCATTGAAGTAGGTAAAACCTATCTCTTCGATGTTTAATAACACTTTGCTCACGTGCACTAGGCCGGATCGAGTACCTTTAGGTAGGTCGATTTGAGTAACGTCGCCAGTGATAACAGCTGTAGATCCAAAACCGATACGAGTCAGGAACATTTTCATTTGGGCGCTTGTTGTGTTTTGGCTCTCGTCAAGGATAATGAAGGAATGGTTCAATGTGCGGCCACGCATGTATGCCAGAGGTGCGACTTCGATGACGTTCTTCTCTATAAGTTTTTCGACTTTTTCGAAACCCAACATTTCATACAATGCATCATAAAGTGGCCGTAGGTAGGGATCTATCTTCTGCGTTAGATCACCGGGCAGAAAACCTAGTTTCTCTCCAGCTTCCACAGCTGGACGAACCAGCAGAACTCGGTTCACCTGTTCTCGGACTAACGCCTCTACTGCACAGGCTACAGCCAGATATGTTTTTCCGGTACCAGCCGGACCAATACCAAAATTAATATCGTGATGATTAATGCCTTGTACATATTGTCTTTGGTGGTTACTGCGTGGCTTGATTGAAGCCCTGGGAGTCTTGATTAAAAGGCTGTCAATTTCGCTTCCTGAGGTGCCTTCTGACGTGTGCCGGCTTTCCTGAAGGGCAAGGTGAACCTGGCTGGGGCTGAGCAATTTTCCGGTTTGAGTAGCTGAATACAAAGATTCTAGCACGTGAAAACCATCGGCTATTGCCGACTCACTCCCGCGCAGATGGAAAGTATTACCTCGCTGCTGAATTTTTAAGGCAAGGAAAATTTCTATTTGGTGGATATGTTCATTTAAGCGCCCGCAAAGGTTGGATAAACGCTGGGCATTATCGGGTTTCAAAATAAGATTTTGGGTATGGGTTGTCATGCAGCCGTTATAAGTCCTCTTAGAAATCGAACCAGAATAAGTATATCAAGCTATCGCTAGTATTACGCTATTATTTCGGGGATGTTTCACAGTTGGCCCAACAAAGAGTTGGGCAGAGCATCTGTTATCTTCATGGAAATAAAGTCACCAATTATGGAGTGATCGGCACAGCTAAAATTCACGACTCGATTATTTTCTGTTCGGCCCTGCAGGTCAGCCGCATCCTTTTTTGACTGTCCTGTGACCAGAATCTCTTGACCTGTTCCCACCATGGATTCGCTAATCGCGGCGGCTTGTTTGACAATTTGTGATTGCAGTGTTGATAGCCGATATTTTTTTTCCTTTTCGGATGTCTTGTTTGTTAACTCTGCAGCAGGGGTGCCAGGTCGCTCACTATAAATAAAGCTGAAAGAAGCATCAAACCCAATATCAATTATTAGATTCATGGTATCTTCAAAATCTTTGTTAGTCTCACCTGGAAAGCCAACAATAAAATCCGACGAAATACTTATGCCAGGACGCTCTTTCTGAATTTTATGAATAATGGATTTGTATTCGAGCGAAGTGTGGCCTCTCTTCATAGCGGCAAGGATTCTATCAGAACCGCTCTGTACTGGGAGGTGAAGATGGGACACTAATTCGGGAACATTTCCATACACATGTATAAGGTTCGTTGAGAATTCAATCGGATGTGAAGTTGTGAAGCGGACACGATCTATACGGTCTATACTTGCTACATAGTTAATGAGCAAGGCAAGATCGACGACTCGGCCCTCATGGCTGAGACCTCTGTAAGCGTTAACATTTTGCCCCAGCAGATTGATTTCTCTAACTCCCTGGTCAGCTAAATGGACCGCCTCGGCAATTATGTCATCCAGAGGTCGACTTACTTCCTCTCCACGTGTGTACGGTACTACACAGAAGCTGCAATACTTACTACACCCTTCCATAACTGTAAGGTATGCCTGACAGGAATGCGCCAGTGGTTGCGGTAGACGGTCAAATTTCTCTATCTCGGGAAAACTGATATCGACGACTGGGCTTTCGGATTTGGCTTCTGCCAGCATTTCTGGGAGCCTGTGTAGTGTCTGGGGTCCGAACACCACATCGACATAAGGAGCACGCTTGCTAATAGCTTCTCCTTCCTGGCTTGCTACGCAGCCACCTACTGCAATTTTGACCTTGGGATTAGCTTTTTTAAGACCGCGCCAACGACCCAGTTGATGGAAAACTTTCTCCTGTGCCTTTTCCCTGATCGAACAGGTATTCAGCAGTAAAAGGTCTGCTTCCGCTGGATCATCGACCACAGTCGCGTCTTGGGACTCTCTTAGTAGGTCCAATATCCGCGCAGAATCATACTCGTTCATCTGGCACCCATGTGTTTTGATGAATACTCGAGTCTGTGCGTTGCCGAATTTAGTCTCAGATGGTTTTGATTTCACAAATTGTATGAGCTTCGGGGGGAAAGGGGCGAATTATAACAGCAAAATCTGGAAGTACTTAAGGTGGAGGCATTTTTAAAAGTGATTTAGTGAAGGTATAAAAGGGGGGCAAAATATGCAGATTTAGTAGATAATGACTTGAAATTCATCTATTTAGCCAGATATAGAAAATTGAAGAGAAATAGCATTAAGTGTAGTGCTTGGTAAAATAGCTCAGCAGCATTTCATACGGGCTGGAAATATACTCTAAGAGACTGATTCTAATGGGAAATACATCCGAAATCTACAGAATAGCCTTCCTAAACAAGGGCAAAGTCTATGAGGTCTTTGCTAAACAGGTTTATCAGAGCGATCTTTACGGATTCATTGAAGTCGAAGATTACGTGTTTGATGGAAAGACTCAGGTGGTGGTCGATCCAAGTGAAGAAAGGCTAAAAGCTGAATTTAGTGGTGTCAAACGCAGCTTTATCCCCATGCAGGCGATAATCCGTATTGATGAAGTTGAGAAGAGCGGTATTAGTAAGATTACCAATGGTGACAATATCGCGCCGTTCCCAGTGTCTCTAGTCGGTGCCAAGGCAGATACCAAGGATACCTAAGCTGGTGTTAGCAAAGCATTTGGGCAGTCTATCCAGTTTTTTTACCCCGTAAAAGATGGACCCAGTTCATCCGTACTTACAACTTATTCCCGACAAGGTGCTTGCAGCAGTAGAAACTCTCGGTTTTGAGACTGATGCGCGCATTTTTGCTTTGAACAGCTATGAAAACAGGGTTTATCAGATTGGCTTAGTGGATTCTTCATCCATCGTCGTCAAATTCTACAGACCTGGACGCTGGAGTCGTGAGCAGATTTTAGAAGAACATGCCTTCACCAAGGAACTCGTTGAGCTTGAAATACCAGTTATTGCACCCGAGTCATTTGCAGATAAGGGTACGCTCATTGAATTTGAAGACTTTCAGTTTGCCATCTTTCGCCAGATTCTTGGCAGGCCACCTGAGTTAGATAAGCTGGATAATTTGCTCATAATGGGAAGGTTCGTCGGTAGAATCCACGCAGTTGGTGCTATTAATCATTTTTCACATCGTAAGAACATGAGTGTAGAACGAATTGCAGCGGAAAGCCGCTCATTTCTACTTGACAATGATTTTATTCCACCTGATTTGGTCAATGCCTATGCTTCCTTATCCAGTGATCTTATTGAGGCTATTGGGCAACGCCTTCACTCATTTGGTGAACTAATGACCCTGCGAATCCATGGAGACTGTCACCCTGGTAATGTTTTGTGGAAAGAAGACAAACCCCATTTCGTTGACTTTGATGACACAATGACAGGTCCAGCCATACAAGATTTATGGATGCTACTTTCTGGTGATCGCAATCAACGGCAAGCGCAATTGCTGGAAGTCGTGGAAGGCTACAACGAGTTTTTTGATTTTCGGGCAGAAGAACTCGAATTGATAGAGTCACTGAGGACACTGCGTTTGATGCATTACAGCGCTTGGTTGGCCAAACGATGGTCTGACCCGGCGTTTCCGCAGAGTTTTCCCTGGTTCAATACAGATCCTTATTGGGCTAACCATATTCTTGAATTGCGAGAACAATTCGCTGCCCTGGATGATCCACCTCTGGAGCTATTGAATTAAAGGCCTTCAGGGTTATATAGCACCTTGCGGCTGATCCTTCTTCAATCTGACCCCCTCGATACTTCCATCTGAAGCCATTGTCACGACTGGCAATCCGCAATTCCTTAACCAGATCAGCCCGGATTCCTCGTCCATTAACATTGCGATAGTGGCCATGGAACCAGCTACCGTACACAGGTTGGCTGCCACGCTGACAGCCCGTAAGCCAGTGCATGGCCAACCGGTCTTAGGGTTCAAAATATGGCTATAGCGCTTGTTTTCGTGCACAAAACTGCGTTCGTAATCACCACTACTTGCCAAGCCTCCATCAACCAGATCGATCTTTGCCATTAGATTGTCGGGGTCTTTTGGATTGACAACCCCTACAGTCCATGGCCGATTTTCCAGTTGGGATCCGATGACCGCGAAGTCCCCACCCAAGTTTACCAGGCCATGCTCAACCCCTAATCGCCGAGCTAGTTTTGCCGCTGCATCGGCCGCATATTCCTTAACGATGCCCCCAAAATCGATCTCCATGTTCGCTGGCATCATGAGGCGCGATTTTCGCCAATTGAGTTTGTGGAATCCAATCATAGGCAACAATTGGTCGATTTCAACTTGGGCAGGTACACGGGCTGATTGGAAATCCCAAATTCTGTTTAGTACGCCTGCAGTGATATCGAACATGCCTTTGCTTTGTTCAAAACAGCTCAAAGCGTGATCGAACAGTGCTTTTGTTTCAGTATCAATCTTTATGCCAAGTTTATTGCCCGCAGAATAGTTGATTTCAGTAACCAGGCTATTAGGTTGGTAACGCGAGTATTTCTGCTCGAGACGTCTGACTTCGGCGGCAAGTTGCCGGATTATGCGTTTGGCGTTGACACGTGATTCATTGTAGACCTGAATTTCGCAATAACTTCCCATAGCTTGGAAAGAAAAGCGTTTCAAAGATGGATTCATGATATCGAACAGCTGTAATTAAAATGTGTAATCAAATCCGAGTGAAATACGATTATAGCTCACCAGAGCCGTGCTCGGCTGAGTCACTTCGTAGGCTGAGTAACTGTTGTTGCTTACATAGCGCTCCGCCGTTAGTGTTGCCGTCCAGCTTCCGAGATTAGCGACAAAGCTGAGCCCGCCACTGAATGCCCCAAAGGCTGATAAACGATGGTCGCTCGACTGATATTCGCTGGGAGGTTTCAGGAAGTTATCTACATTAACGAAAAAATCAGCTGCGGATTGGCTGTAATAACGCACTGAAGGCACTAATTGTATTAAAGGCCTTAGATTCTGGTACCAACGCATGTCAAATGTATGGGAACTGATGCCGAAATCGTCGTGGTAATAGCGATAGTTTACATGCCAAGCTGCATTGGCACTGATAAAAAAATGTCGGTAGGAATTAGTTATAGCGATCTGAGTTCTATTGTTGGGTCTGATGTCCTTCAACTTGTATGGGTCACTAAGAAATCCGGATTGCTCCGTCAGACTCAATGCGATTTGATATGAGGACACCTGAGTGATTATCTGACTTACTGATATAACCGCTGAGGTACCACGCTTGTTCTCGCTTATCACCCGGTTGAAGACTTTTGCATCAGTTGGGAAAATATCATCGGAGGAATAACTTAAACCTAACGAGACTGTTGTCATGTCATTGTTAAAATGGCGTTCACCACTCAGACCTAGGTATTTGGCACGATAATCGTTTTCCTCCGAATACCCGATATTGCCGCTCAAGCTGCCATTAGAGAGGTAATAACTTGATCCTATTGAGATTTCTGTGCGGGAGTCACGAATACCACTGGCTCCACTTAAGTTGACAATGGGAGCACCATTGACCCCTTGCGATGTGAACCAGGGTGAAGCGCCTGTGAGAGATTCATAATTTACATCGGCCTGCAATGAAAAGGACCTATCGATCGGAACTATAAGCTGAAACTGGTGGACATCTATGTCATATCTTTCCAGGTCACCGAATGGAACCTCACTACGCGACAAGTCGTCTTCCAGATAATTGGAGAACTTATAAGAGACGTTGCTTTGCGCAGGTGGCGCGTCAGCTGTTGTGATGCCAGGCAAAGCGAGTGCCGTAGTTGAGAGCGCGATAAGGCTAGGGGAAGGCTTGGTAGTCACTTAGCTAGCCTTTGTATTGTTTTCGAGGGCCCAGCTTATTATTAGTTACAACCGCAGCCACCCCCAGCGGCACTATTCCCGCCAGAAGAGGCTTCTTTGCTAAAGAAGATTTGTCCATTAAGCAAGCTTTCCAGAGCATCCGCTTCCCAAGCCATCTCTTTTCTTGCCAGATAGCCTCGCTCCCACGGACGCACCTGCACGCACCCCGATAATAGGATAATTGCGCAAATTCCAGTAAGCATAACTCGGAAATGGCGCATTAACCTAGTTACCAGCTAGGACTTCCTGAACTGCAGCTTCGATGATTTCCATATCCCCATTCCGGAATCCCATGTGGACCAGTTTCACTTCACCATTTGGACTGATCAGATACGAAGTCGGCATGCCGATCACCTGAAACAACTCAGCTGTATCACCGTCCGGGTCCGCAGGAATGAGGAAATCCAATGGAGTATCTTCCAGGAATTCAAGGCCATCTTCGATAGGGTTGTCAACGCTAATCGCCATGACTTCAAGTCCCTGATCCTTATATTTGTGGTACATATCATTATAGAGTGGTAAGGAGATCAGACAGGGACCGCACCAAGATGCCCAAAAGTCAATGTACACTGTCTTGCCGGCCAGATCTTGTAAGGAAATCTGCGGTTTGTCGGAGTATATTGAGGGGAGGCTGAAATCCGGTGCCAGTTCGCCTTCTTCGACGGCCAGGGCTAAGGTGCTTATGGTAATGACAATCACTCCACCCAGAATTCGCAGTAAATGCATTATTGACATGGTGTATCCTTCTCTAAAATATTGATTTAACGTAAGTATTTTGAGTTTCCGTGGTTTGCAGTAACACTGAACTATTTAGTCTTATTCGACTATAACGCACGAGGTTCTAATACGTCTACAGAAGCGGATTGGATTTAAGCGGTTAAAGTTGCGCTGTTGCTCAAACTGTACGGCATCTGTTAATTCTCTGACCCCATCATCGGATGACTTCAACATCCTCGGCTTGCAATCCTTTTTCACCACCACTAACAATGAAATCGACTCGTTGTCCCTCACGTAGCGCACGGTGGCCTTTTCCTCGAATTGAGCGGAAATGTACAAATATATCTTCACCACTGTCTCGTGTAATAAATCCAAATCCCTTATTGGTATTAAACCATTTGACGTTGCCGCTCTCGCGTTCATCACTAAGGCTGTGATTATTACTGCTCGATTCGTCGCCAGACGCTACCGTACTAGTCCAGAATGCACAGATGAGTAGCAGCACGAAAAGTGAGAGGACAGCAATCGGTAGGTTTGCCAGGTTTAGTTGAAATTGTTGTGAGCCGAGCAAGTAGAGTGGCACTAGGGCCAAGAGAGTGAGAATGGCTGCAATAATAAAAGGTTTGTTCGACATGGAATATCCCTTAATTGTTCTATCCTGTTTACAATTTCCTATTGTATTCGGAAATTTTCCTTAAGTTCAATAAATGGTATTAAAGCTTGAGAAAAAGGAGACTGCACCGTAAAAATACACTACCCCGGAAGCAAAGAAAACTGGCACGTAAAAATTTACTGTAATGAGTGATTATGAGAGGCCCTTAAGATTTAATTGAAGTGAAGATGTTATGGTCGTCTTCATTAACAACTAAAAAATGAATATGGCAACGGCAACAGTCGTGAATGCAATTGAGCAGGCCATCTTAAGCGCATGGGCTCTGATCAAATCATAACGCAACCCGCCGGCGAGGGTGGCTAGCAATATAAAACCAACACCAGCTTGCACAAATCCCCCATAGACCCCAGCGGCAAATTAACCCCACCAGGCACCAAGGTGCTTAGTTGGTGACAAGACTGGTGTCCCCGGCGCCGGAGCAATTACTTCGGGTTTTACGAGTATCAGTATAGACATAGTGAGAATGCTGATAAGCAGCACTGGTTTGAGATAGAGATTCGGCATAAGAGCAGCTGCTATGGCTCCGAATATTCCGCCTATAATGGTTGGCACTAGGATAGGAATAACTGCTGGGCGGTCTAACGATTTATATTTGTCATAGCCGACGACGCCGACAACTGATTGCAAAAGGATTGCGATGCGGTTCGTACCATTTGCTATGTCTGCCGGTAATCCCAGCACCATCAAAGCGGGTATGGTGAGATTAGAACCGCCCCCTGCCAGTGTATTGATACCACCCGCTAGGAATCCGGTAAGTGTTAGTATTAGGATTGAGCTAAATGTGAGTTCCAAAAGACATCTCTGTTCCGGGTCGCGGCAGAAGAACCCAGGTGTATCAGTCTGACAAGTTGAGGAAAATTCGGCGATAATGACACCAGGGAACGCTCTTGATTAGTGCTTCAAGATTTAACCCAAAAAATATCAGGATCAGGACATATAAAATTGGGAACTGAGAATTTGAGGCTATTATGGCAGACAGCTTAAATGTGGTACTAGCGCAACTGAATCTATTAGTCGGTGATATTGATGGTAATGCAGAGAGGATAATTACGTCTGCTAAACAAGCGTTCGATAATCAATCTGCGCACTTAATTGTCTATCCTGAATTGACGTTGACTGGGTATCCTCCTGAAGACTTATTAATAAGACCTAGTTTGCAGGTTCGCATTGAAAGAGCTCTGGAGAAGATACTCGAGGCAGATTTGCCAGGTTATATTGTGGTGGGGTTTCCGGAACAGCTTAATTGTAGTCTTTATAACACTCTTGCGTTAATCAAAGGCAGGGAGCGCCTTGCTACATATCACAAGCAATGCCTTCCCAATTATCAGGTGTTCGATGAGCGGCGTTATTTCAAATCGGGCAACAATGGTTGTGTTTTCCAGATCCACGGTACTCACGTTGCATTTACTATTTGTGAAGATATGTGGGAATTGGCCCCTATTGTTCAGGCTCGTGAGGCAGGGGCACAGCTGTTGATCAATATTAACGCTTCACCGTTTCACATTAACAAATTAGAAGAACGCCAACAGTTATTGCAGCAAAGAGCCACCGAGGGGGATTTTCCAGTCATCTACGTCAATCTTGTAGGTGGGCAGGATGAATTAGTTTTCGATGGAGGTTCCATGGCCGTCAATGCTGATGGCACCTGTCAATTTCTCGCGCCAAGTTACATCGAGGGAAATTATTTCTTGAAGGTGAACGTGGACGCTAATGGTAGCTGCCAGATTCCAGAGCAAGATATTGCTTCTAACCATTCCCTGGAAGAGCAGGTATACGGTGCATTGGTGTTAGGTGTTAGAGATTATGTTAATAAAAATAATTTTCCAGGTGTGGTGCTCGGGTTGTCCGGCGGGATCGACTCGTCCCTAACACTGGCCATAGCCGTCGATGCCCTTGGCAAGGAGAGAGTACAAGCTGTAATGATGCCTTTTGAATACACCTCCCAATTAAGTATTAACGCTGCAGCTCAGCAAGCAGCTCTTTTGGGTGTAAATTACAAAGTTATTGCTATACACGAAATTTACTCGGCGTTTATGGACGCATTGGCGACGGAATTTGCGGGATCAGAAATAGATGTCAGCGAACAAAATATTCAGGCAAGGGCAAGGGGCGTAATACTGATGGCAATTTCTAATAAAAAGGGATCCCTGGTTCTAACTACCGGTAATAAAAGTGAGATTGCGGTCGGCTATTCGACTCTCTATGGTGACATGGCAGGGGGGTTTAATCCGCTCAAAGATGTTTCGAAAACTCTTGTCTACAAGCTCTCATCTTATAGAAACACAGGTTACGGCCCAGAACCTGAGGAGGTTATCCCCACGCAAGTTATCGAGAGGGCGCCTTCAGCGGAATTGGCTCCAGGACAAATAGATCAGGACAGTCTTCCGCCTTACGACATACTTGATCAGATATTAGAGCTCTATGTGGAAAATGATTGTAGTGCAGATACAATTGTTGCCGAAGGCTTCGATGAAGTGATTGTGCGAAAAATTGTACGCATGGTCGATCTCAATGAATACAAACGACGGCAAAGTCCGATTGGTGTTCGCTTAACCAAGCGTGGTTTTGGACGTGATCGTCGTTATCCAATTACCAATTCCTGGCCAATGGGTGATTAATTATTTAGCAAGTGATTCGAATGGTAAGGCTGTAATTCCCTGAGATAGCTTTGATGTATATAGCGTTGCCCTTAAGTACGAATTACAGATTGATTTACATTTAACTTAAAAACAAGAATTAGAAATAATTCTAAATATAATTAAAATTCAATTAGTTATATTAGTTCAGGATGCCTAGAGAAATGATATTTAGCCAACTACGACTGGCTGCTTCTTCGGGCCCTGTCTGAGCATTGATAATTTCCTGACTACCCGATATACGAGGACGGCGGGTTGGGGCCAGGGTTGGTTCTATTGCGTTATCTCCGAGTAGGCCAAAGGTCACGGTATAGAGCAAAGATGGATCAGTGATTTCTGTACGGATAATAAAATCATCGTTGTTATCGATAGAAGAGTGGTCCGGATAATTTTCCTTTAAAAGAGCTAGCGAAGTATCTGCCAGATCGCTTAATCCCATTCGCAGATAAGCTTCTACCATGATTGCAACACCGTCGGCCACCGCTGGTGTTCCCTGAAAGTTCTCTACTACATATTGGCCTCTTCTAAGAGCGGCAATGTAAGCAAGGCGCTCAAGGTAATAATTGGCAACATGAATCTCATAGGCGGCCAGATTATTCCTAAGGTAAACCATTCTAGACCTGGCGTCGGCCGCATAGGGGCTATCGGGGTACAGAGCTAGTAATTGCGCAAAATCACTGAATGACTCTTGGGCTCGGCCTGGATCTCGCTTGGTGTGATCGATAGGCAAGAATCGACTGAAAAATCCGCTACCGTCTTCGAAAGACGCTAGTCCTTTCATGTAATAGGCATAGTCTACGTTTTCGTTATCCGGGTGCAGTCGGATAAATCTATCGGCTGCAGCCCTAGCTGCTTCCATATCCTGGTTGCGATAATAGGCGTATACAATTTCGATCTGGGCTTGCGCGGCGAAGCGTCCGAATGGAAAGCGTGATTCGAGCGCTTGGTAAGTTGTTATGGACCCGCGAAAGTTCTGTCCATTCAGTTGACCTAAGGCACGCTGGTAAAACTGCTCTTCGGTTGAAAGATTAGCGAATTCGTCTTCTTCTTCACCATCAAACAAACTACACCCACCAAGCAGAAGCAGTAGGATAGCTACTACCGGAAGTTGGAAGATGCTGGACTTCATAATTGACGCTTTCATGGGCTTTGGTACCACTTTAAGAGTGTTATTTAACCACAGAGACTAGCTTAACCCCAAACTCCTATGAGATTGCATATAGTGTTTGAGTAAACTGTATTGAAGTATCATACCCAAATGACAACTCAAATATCCCTGTTGGCTGAAGTGCCGGAAGATCTGTCTGGTAATCGACTAGATCAAATCGCAGCAAGATTGTTTCCAGACTACTCTCGGGCAAAGCTTCAGGGCTGGATTAGGACCGGCGCACTTCTGGTGAATGATAAGCGCTTTAAGCCGAAGGACCGCGTTAAAGCGGGAGATATCTTGAGGGTTGAGGCGGAACTAGTGGCAATAGACGCTTGGTCTGCCGAAGAAATACCGCTCGATATTGTATTTGAGGATGAGCACTTGTTGGTCGTGAACAAGCCTGCAAATTTGGTTGTTCATCCGGCCGCTGGCAATAGAACTGGGACGTTGTTAAATGGATTACTGCATCGCTGCCCGCGGTTAGCAGAACTACCCAGGGCTGGTATCGTACATCGACTCGATAAAGATACAACTGGTTTGATGGTTGTTGCCAAGTCACAGGTAAGCCACACAGATCTTGTGAGGCAATTGCGGGATAGGTCAGTTTCGCGTGAATATGAAGCCATAGTTAAAGGTGTGCTAACGGGTGGTGGCACTTTGGATGCACCCCTTGGCCGACATCCAGTAAATCGGAAAAAACGAGCGGTGCGGGAAAATGGCCAAGAAGCGATAACTCATTATCGTGTTATTACCCGCTTTCGTTCTCATACTCATGTAAAGGTGAAGTTGGAAACTGGAAGAACACATCAAATTCGTGCACATTTGGCTTATATCAATCATCCTCTGGTTGGTGACCGACTCTATGGAGGGCGCATGAGTTTACCTGCTGCTTGTTCAATGCCACTTGCCGAGTGCCTAAGAAGCTTTCAACGACAAGCGTTGCATGCCTGCTGTTTAAAACTTTGCCACCCGGTATCAGGAAAATTGCTGGCTTGGGAACACCCCCGACCAAAGGACATGGAACAGTTATTAGAACACTTGGCTTCCGATTATAAACTGGAACCTGCCTGAAGATGCTCGGACCCGGCCAGATAATTCCTGACTGGAATGCGCCACGGCATGTAAAGGCACTGGTTACCACAAGGGGGGGAGGCGTCAGCCTGCCCCCTTTCGGAAGTTTTAATTTGGCAGATCATGTAGGAGACTCAAGCCGAGCTATTGCTCAGAATAGGAAATTTTTGCAAGCGATGTTTCCGAATACGTTAGCATGGCAATGGTTAAATCAAGTTCACGGGGCAGCTGTTGCTGAGATTGAGGCAGCCGGTGAACCGCTTTCGGTCGATGGATTAATTACGCGTACCGAGGGGATTGCCTGTTGCGTGCTTACAGCGGACTGCTTGCCAGTGTTTTTGGCGAGTAATCGAGGAAATGAAGTTGCAATTGTTCACGCAGGTTGGCGTGGCTTGGTGGCCGGCGTAATTGAGAATACTGTACATAAAATGCGGAGCCCAGCCAACGAGCTGGTGGCTTGGTTGGGACCATCCATAGGGTCTTGTCATTTCGAAGTTGGTGAAGAAGTAAGGACGCAAATTATCGGTTCTGAAGGAGGGGCTTTAGCTGGCTGTTTTGCTGTAGCACGGAATGAAAGAAAATACATGGCGGATCTATATGGAATAGCAACGCACAAACTCTTGCAGCTTGGGATCACTTCCGTGGCAGCACACGATTCATGCACTTACTGTGACGCGGATAGGTTTTTTTCTTATCGACGCGATGGTAAAACCGGACGTATGGCTTGTTTGATTTACATAGATAGACCCGCATTATGAATGAGAAGGACACACAAACGAAGCATATCGAACAAAGTTCAGTCGGAGAGAATGTAGACTGGTTCCTGTTTGGTTTTGGGGCTTTCTTGCTGTTGCTTGTAGTCGCGACAATCCTAATTTTTCCTGATTGGAGTGCAATAACAATCGACAGGCTTTACCAGAATATAACTAGTCGATTAGGCGTGTTATACGTGCTCATGGCAATCACATTGCTTATCTTTCTTGTGTCGATCGCGGTCAGTAAACATGGTGATGTGGTACTTGGAAACACGAACAAGTTGGCTTATTCCCATTTCAGTTGGGCGGCGATGTTGTTCTGTGCTGGCATTGGTGCGTCTCTTATATATTGGGGGGCAACAGAGTGGACCTTCTACTATGCCAATCCGCCTTTCGGGCTTGAACCTGAATCACAGGAAGCAATCACTTGGGCAATTAGTTACGGTATTTTTCATTGGGGCCCTATAGGCTGGGCTTTTTATTGTTTGCCGGCCCTGGCACTGGCGTGTACCTATCATGTAAAAAAAGTTCCTTCACTACGCCTGAGTGCAGCCTGTGAACCTGTTTTAAAAAATCAGACTAATAAATGGCCTGGTCGATTGGTTGATCTCCTATTTATAGTAGGTGTAATCGGTACCGCTGCCACTGGTCTTGGTTTTGGAACCTCTCTGGTGGCCTCTGCAACAACAGAGCTAACAGGTATTAGAGATGGCATAGGGTTACAATCCTTGATTATCTTTCTGGCAACAGCACTTATTGCGTTAAGTGTATATAGAGGCTTAGATCGCGGTATTAAATTGTTGAGCAATATCAATGCTTGTCTAGCACTGGTGCTTATTGTTTTTGTTCTGCTTGCCGGTCCAACGAAATTTATCCTCGAAATGGGTTTGGTGTCAGTCGGCAATGTTATTCAGAATTTTCCTACAATGTTGTTCTGGACCGATCCACTGGAACGAGGTGAATTTGTCGAAAGCTGGACGATATTTTACTGGGCTTGGTGGTTGGCGATGGGACCTTTTATAGGCATGTTCGTATGCAAGATTTCAGAAGGCCGCACTATCCGTGCCCTAATATTTGGCATGTTGGGATGGGGGAGCTTTGGCTGTGCTCTTTTTTTTGTGGTTTTGGGAAATTACGCTCTGTCACTTGAATTAGAAGGCACGTATCCGGTCATTAAACAAGCCATCGATATCAGCCCTTCATCTGCCATAGCCGGCATTATTGCTTTACTTCCATTAGGGAAATTCTGGCTCATATTTATCGCGCTGATCGGTCTGATATTTATGGCTACAACGTACGATTCTGCGTCCTACACCATTGCGGCAGGTGCCACCCGGTCTTTGCAAGAACACCAACATCCGGCTAGATGGCACCGAGTGTTTTGGGCTGTAGCGCTTGGGGCACTACCGACCTGTCTATTGTTTGTCGGGGGCCTGCGTGAGCTGCAGACTGCTTCTTTGGTTGCTTCATTGCCACTGCTGGGAATTTATATTGTCCTTGGTATTTCGGTAGTTCGCATGCTTAAGGAGTTTTCAGAGTCATAACCCTTTACTGCTAAATGATAGTGGTGAGCGCGTCTAAGACAGCATTCGGTTGTTCGGACAACATTGCGTGGCCGCAAGGGCTGAGTGTCTGCACGCGACAAGCAGGAATAGCATTGGCCACTTCCAATGCTTTAACTGGCGCAGTCATCTGATCCTGCTGGCCTACTAGTACCAAAGTTTCAACTTCCACCTTCTTGGCTAGTTCCAAGCTACCGGTAAATTTATTACAGGCGTTCAGATCGGTAAAAAGGACGTTTTTCTCCGCTGATTCAAGTAGCCTTTGACCAGTCATCAACATACTAACGCCAGGATTTTCATTACCACCGAGTTGGGCTATTCGGCTATGGCTCCAGATATTGCTCATATCGATAGCATCATGATGATTTTTCCGAGCTGCATTTAGCAAAGGATCAGATACAGGCATCGGTATGGATGTGCCCATGAGCACCAGCGAGCGCAATTGGTTTGGAAAGGACGCAGCGAATTGAAGAGCTATCAGAGACCCCATGCTATAACCTATGATGGCAGGTTGTAAGATTTCTAATTCATCGATGATATGTTGTATCCAATTGGCCATCTCCGTAATAGATGTCAGCGGGGCACCAGCGGAGCGCCCATGTCCGGGGAGATCAAGGGCATAAACATTGTAATGATGGCGGGCGAAGTATCTGGCAGGCAGAGCAAAAGTAGTATGATCAAGTCCGGCTCCATGAATAAAGATAACTGCAGATTGACCAACGCGCAGTGTACCTGAGCCGTTACTGCAAAAAACTTTAAAACCATCAACTTTAAACTGCACGAGAAACTCCTGTCTGACTTAACGTTGCGATGCGCGGAGGCCCCTACGAAGATCCGCCTTCAAGTCTGTTGAATCTTCGAGACCCACTGATAATCTTATCAATCCTTCAGATATACCAGCGGATGTCAGGGCTTCGCTATCCATTCTGTGATGAGTAGTACTGGCCGGATGAATAACGAGTGATTTGGCATCACCAACATTTGCCAAGTGTGAAAATAATTCAAGGTTTTCTATAAACTTAATCCCAGCTTCCCTGCCTCCTTTTACGCTAAAGCTAAACACGGCACCACACCCCTTCGGTAGCAATGTCTTGGCTAGTTCATGATCTGGATGGTCAGGAAGCATGGGGTGGTTTAACCACTCTACCTCTTCCTGTTCCTTGAGAAATTCAACTAAGGCTCTCGTATTTTCAACATGCTTCTGCATGCGTAGAGGTAGGGTCTCGACCCCTTGCAGTATTTGGAATGCTGTCGTTGGGCTCATACAGGCGCCAAAATCTCTCAGGCCTTCCTTACGAGCTCTTGTAATGAAGGCAGCTGGGCCAAATTCCTCCGCGAAATTTAGGTTGTGAAAACCCAAATAGGGCTGGGTAAGAGTTGGAAACTTCCCTGACATTTCCCAGTCGAAAGTTCCTCCATCTACGAGTAGGCCGCCGATGACAACGCCATGGCCCGAAAGAAACTTGGTTGCCGAATGCATTACAAGATCAGCACCTAAATCAATGGGCCTGCAAAGATAGGGTGTTGCAAATGTTGCGTCTATCAGCAAAGGCACTCCATTCTGGTGTGCCACCTCCGCGATGGCCGGAATATTGAGAACTTCCAGACCGGGATTACCAAGCACTTCACCAAATATCAAACGTGTGTTCTTCCTTATTGCCGCGACAAAGGCTTTGGGATCTCTTGGATCAACGAAAGTTGTTTTGATACCAAATCGGGGCAGGGTATATGCTAGAAGGTTATGTGTCCCTCCATAAATACTGCGTGAGGCGATAATATGGTCGCCTTGGCCAACGATAGTGGCTACGGCTAGGTGCATTGCTGCTTGACCACTGGCTGTAGCTATAGCCCCCACACCATTGTCCAACGCAGCTATGCGCTCCTCAAGTACTGCGTTGGTTGGATTGGAAAGTCGCGAATAGACATGGCCGGCGCGTTCGATATTAAATAAGCCCGCGGCATAATCGGTATCTCTGAAAACAAAGGAGGCGGATTGGTAAATCGGTGTAGCTCTCGATCCTGTGGTTGGATCGGGCCGCTGGCCGGCATGCAGGCTCAGGGTGTCAAATGCAAAGCTAGGTGGTTTGGCCATAATTACTACCATAGGTGAAATTTGAGCTATGTTATGCCAATGTAAACTGAGACAAAAGGCTGCTAGCCAAAAGGCATTGCAGTATTATTGGCATACATTTAGGTGTTCGTTCTTCAATAAAATACATCGTAGTCTAAAAATATGCAGTCAGACCATATTAAGTTACTTGACGCAGGTATGGGTAAGACCTTGTCGATGAAGGGTGTCAAGATTCCACCAACCATTTGGTCTGCCAACGCATTGCTTGTTGCGCCGGAAATTGTGGTAGAAGTACACAAGGAAAACATTGACGCTGGCGCAAATATTATTACTACTAATAGCTATGGTGTTATTCGCGGAGAGTTAGCGAAAGAGGGCATTGAATCCAAGTACAAGGAATTGAATCAGATCGCTGGCCAATTGGCTAAAAGAGCTAATTCAGAAACAGGATCTCAAGCACTGATTGCAGGAAGTTTGCCTCCGCAGAATGGCAGTTATCGGCCTGACCGCGTTCTTAGCCGAGAGCTCCTCGGACCTCTTTATCGTGAACAAGTTGAAGCGCTTGATGACTACGTGGACTTGTTCCTCTGCGAAACCATGTCCACAATCGAAGAAGCTGTCGCTGCGGTAACTGCTGCGATTGAATCAGGAAAACCGGTCTTTGCTGGTTTGACTCTGCATGATGAAAAAGCGGGATATCTGCGAAGTGGTGAAAATGTCCAAGCGGCAATTGAGAGCCTGGCACCATTAGCACTTGATGGGCTTTTGGCAAATTGCTGCCTGCCAGAGCGAATATCCGATGCGATGTCTCTGATCGCCTCGGGAGACTTTAAGTATTGCGGAGGCTATGCCAATGCCTTTACGCATGTTCCCAATGAGTGGTTATTAGATGGGGGCAAAAAAAATGACGGTAGCTTAACTCTCCGAGAGGATCTCTCGCCTGGCCGTTATTGTGAATTTGTCGCTGACTGGATCGAAAAAGGCGCCAACATCGTTGGTGGTTGTTGCGGGACTACCTCCGACCATACTAGGGCTATCTCTCAATTATTGGCACTTAAAGCAAGCCCGAGTTAGCACATCTCCTAATAGAAACCGGGTCGCACCTCGATTTATTGACACTAATCAAGGAGTGTTGCGGCATATTGAAAAATTGCTAACTAGACCCAATAAATAGTCTCGAAACTAATTAATTAACCGGAGCAGGAACAGTTTCCAGTTCATTGGCTAAGCTCACGGACACACTATGCGAATCGATAAATTAACAAGTAAGCTTCAGTCCGCGTTAGCGGATGCGCAGTCCTTGGCCTTGGGGAAAGAGCACGCCTCAATCGAACCGGCCCATTTGCTAATGGCTCTGATTGACCAGAACAGGGGTTCGGCCTTCACGTTGTTATCACAGACGGGATTCAATGTGGGCGAGTTGCGCTCACAGTTGCAAAAAGTCGTGAACGATTTGCCACAGCTACCTGATAATGAAGGCGAAATTTCAGTATCCCCTGGTCTGGGTAAGCTGCTTAATCAGGCCGATAAGCTAGCCCAACAGAAAGGTGATTCGTTTATATCGAGCGAGACCATCTTGCTGGTAGCTATGGGGGATAAGGGGGTTGTTGGGAAAATTTTGAATGGGTTTGGTGTGTCGTCAGAAGCCCTCGAGAACGCGATAATAAATCTGAGGGGAGGTGAAAGCGTTGACGACTCAGCAGCAGAGGATTCTTGGCAGGCGCTGGCAAGATTTTGTATCGATCTTACCGAACGCGCTGAAAATAGTGAATTAGATCCCGTTATCGGGCGCGATGTAGAAATTAGACGAGCCATCCAGGTGCTGCAGCGCCGTACTAAGAACAACCCAGTGCTAATTGGTGAACCCGGTGTTGGAAAGACCGCTATTGTAGAAGGGCTTGCCCAACGTATCGTTAATGGCGAGGTCCCTGAAGGGTTGAAGGGTAAAAAGATACTCTCTTTGGATATGGGAGCCTTGATTGCTGGGGCAAAGTTTCGTGGTGAATTCGAAGAACGCTTAAAGGCCGTTCTCAATGAATTGTCGAAACGAGAGGGTTCCATAATTCTCTTCATCGATGAATTGCACACCATGGTAGGAGCGGGAAAGGCGGAAGGCGCTATGGATGCCGGCAACATGTTGAAACCAGCTTTGGCCCGAGGGGACTTGCATTGTGTAGGTGCCACAACCCTGGATGAATTTCGGCAGTACATTGAGAAAGACGCTGCTCTAGAGCGACGCTTTCAAAAAGTCTTGGTGGAAGAGCCCTCCGAAGAAGACACTATTGCAATTCTACGGGGCTTGAAAGAGCGCTATGAAATTCATCATGGTGTAGATATTTCCGATTCTGCCATCATCGCCTCAGCTAAATTGTCGCAAAGATATATTACTGATCGAAAGCTACCCGATAAGGCCGTTGATCTTATCGATGAAGCTGCCAGCCTTATTCGCATGGAAATCGATTCCAAACCCGAAGAAATGGACAAGCTTGAACGACGCCTAATTCAGTTAAAGATTGAACAAGAAGCTCTGAGGAGAGACGAAGATGCTGCTTCCAATAAGCATAAAGAGAAACTCGCCAAAGACATCGAGAGTTTGGAAAGAGAATACTCAGACCTCGAAGAAATTTGGAAAGCCGAAAAAGCGATACTGCTCGGTACACAAACAGTTAAGAGCAGCCTAGAAAAAGCCCGTAATGACATGGAATATGCCCGCCGCGCGGGAGATCTTGCTCGTATTTCAGAGATTCAATACGGTGTGATACCCGGCCTTGAGAAGAAACTTGAGATGGCTGCTGAGGCAGAAACCGTTGAAAATCAGCTCATACGTAATCGGGTAACTGACCAGGAGATTGCAGATGTTGTATCTCGTTCCACTGGTATACCCGTAAACAAGATGCTACAGACCGACAAACAACGTTTGCTAGAGATGGAGAAAATTCTCCATCGACGGGTAGTTGGTCAGAAAGAAGCTTTATCAGCTGTTTCTAACGCAGTGCGTCGTTCTCGGTCTGGCTTGTCGGACCCCAATAGGCCCAATGGAGTGTTTATGTTTCTTGGGCCCACTGGTGTTGGTAAGACGGAATTATGCAAATCGCTGTCAGAATTTCTGTTCGATACCGAGGATGCAATGCTGCGTATTGATATGTCTGAGTTCATGGAACAGCAT
>JAKUTG010000020.1:0-18656 GCA_022447905.1 Pseudomonadales bacterium
CCCCGACCCAGGTATCTGGATAACTGGCATGTAGATGGTGTTGAAACCACTTCTCGCTTACCGGACGATGTTGTGCGTGAGCGATTCAGTAACCCTTACAGTGGCATTATTGCATTAGCGCATGACCCTAGAGTGGATGATATGGCATTAATGGAGGCATTGAAGACCCATGCTTTTTATGTCGGTGCTATGGGCTCGGAAAGGACCTCGGCAGCGCGTCGTAAAAGACTGCCAGAACTGGGTTTGACCAAAGGTGAAATCGGAGTACTTCGTGCACCCATCGGGTTACAGATTCAGTCCAAGACTCCAGCTGAAATAGCCATATCCATCATGGCCCAAGTTACGATGGTAAGGAATGGAGCAGGATAGCCGATACTCGATAGAGCAAGACGGCTTTCTCCAGATTTCGCTCGATTAATAAAGCTCGTGAATAGCGCATTATATTCTGTGGCGCGTTCTAAACTAGCAGTGAGCATCGAGTAATCATGTTATATGACAGAATTATGATCGAGATTACTTTATTCCTTGGCAAGCGGTGCAATACGTGGCCAGGGTTGAGCTTGTTCTAACTGTTTGGCTAGCTGCAGCAGTTGTAAGTCCATTCCCCAGGCTCCGGTGAACATCACACCTATCGGTAGTCCAGTTTGAGTCTGATGCAGGGGTGCAGACATGCTAGGTTGCCCGGTACCGTTATAAAGCGCAGTAAAGCCACTGTATTCGCGGAAGCGATTCGTGTATTCCTTTTGATCGTCGCTGTCCATATCTAGCCATCCTATTTTTACTGGGGTTTTGCTAAGTACCGGTGACAGCACTATGTCGTACCCTTGATGGAACGTGATCATCTGCTTCTCTGCTGCTTTGATCATGTCTAGCGCATCCATGTAATCGGCCGCATTGAGATCTCTACCAAAACTCGCCATTATGCGGGTGGATGTCTCTAGAGGTGCTTCTTCCAACTCTAAGTTTAATTCTTCAAGGCGAGAGCTCAATGATTTGTAAACGTATGCGCTAATAACCTTAGTCATGGCGCTAACCACAGGGCGGTATTCAACCGGGTGGTTTATCTCTTCAGGATGATGGCCGAGGGATTCACAAAGCAGTGCTGCGTTCTTTACCGCGATAAGGCAACTCTCGTCGAGCTGCTGGTCCATTGGGTGTGAGAGTTGAATGCCGATGCGCAATTCAGTTAGTGGCTGATCAATGCTCTCAAGGAAAGAAGTTCGCTGATTCGGCCGGGCAAACAAATTTTGTGCATCAAGCGTAATTAAGTCAAGAAAAGCAGCGCTATCTCGGACTGTCTGGCTTACAACGTGTCCAGCGCTAAGACCACCCCAACTCGCGGCAAGATTATTTTCGACTGCGGTTAGGCCTCGACTGGGTTTAAGACCAAACAGTCCGCAACAGGATGCTGGAATACGGATAGAGCCTCCACCATCAGTTGCATGGGCGACTGGAAATATGGCTCCTGCAACGGCAGCACCAGCGCCACCACTGGACCCGCCGGTTGAATGTTCAATTTTCCATGGGTTGCGTGTTATGCCATTTGCTATCGGCTCGGTCGTCAACGTAAGACCGCACTCGGGTGTATTGGTTTTGCCCAGGATAACTAATCCTGCGTCGAGATATTTCTGAACGATATTGGAACTATGGGGAGAAAGATAATCTTTATAAAGTTGACTGCCGTAGGTGGTGGGTAGTCCCTTTACCATTGCAAGATCCTTAATAAGAAAGGGCAGACCAGCGACGCAACTCTGATTGAGTAGTTCTGGGTTGTCGTCGAATAATCTGGCTTGTTCTAGAGCTGAGTTATAGCACTCAATGTTAATGGCATTTAGAGTAGGATTGAGTTTTTCAGCCTGTTTAATGGCACAGGCTGTAACTTCAGTATTGGTGAAATCACGATTGCGTACACCCTGAGCCAGTGTTATGGCATCCATGTCTATATAATCTGAAAGTGGAAGCATTAACAGTGCCGACCCATATTAGAGTGTGCATTTTTCATTAGTTATCTGTTCCGCTTGCGTCTCACGATAAAGAGCTAAAAATTTCAATCAAAACGACTCTCGATATACCAGCTTACTGTAGAGGCAGTCTGATTAACCTTATCTGCCACGTCCAATATAAGTGCGAAAAGTGCCATACGCACAAGCACGCCATTATCTGTTTGCCGAAAAATAGCGAGATTAGGATGTTGATTCAGATCATTGTCAAGCTCATTGGCATCTCTGCGGGAATCCCTAGGTAAAGGATGCATGATAACCGTGTTTGGTTGACAGTTAAGAGTGTAAATAGCTTGGTTAAGCCGGAATCGGCCTCGGTAAATATCTGCTTCCAATTTACTAGCAAATCGCTCTTCCTGGATGCGTGTAAGGTAAACGGTGTCATTATCGTGGAGTCCTGCCTCCATATTTTCCGTTTCCACTACTTCGTGACCCGTTGCTTGCAGTTCGGAGACGATTGGTGCAGGCATACGTAACTCTCGTGGTGATATCAAAGTGAACTTGATACTGTTGTAGAGGAGTAGGAGTTGGGAGAGAGAGTGCACGGTACGGCCGTGTCTCAGGTCTCCCACCATGGCGATGTGCATGCCGTCGATTTCGCGGTTTTTGGAGTGTAATTCTTTTTTTATAGTGTATAGGTCTAACAGGGCCTGGGAAGGATGCTCATTTGGCCCATCACCGCCATTGATTACTGGCACACGGCTGGCTTTGGCGAAATCCGCGACTGAACCGACTTGGGGGTGACGCATCACAATTACATCGCTGTATCCACTTATTACTCGAGCGGTGTCGTACAGGGATTCACCTTTTGTTATTGAAGAAGATTTAACATCGGTGGTTTCTCGAACATGTCCACCTAGTAGGTTAAATGCGCATCCAAAGCTCACTCTGGTACGGGTGCTAGGTTCGAAGAACATGTTGCCCAAGATTGCGCCATCCAGAGCCTTACTGACTTTTTTGCGATGCGCGTATGGTTCCATACTGTTTGCGACTTGAAAGATCCTGTCGACGTCGGCTCTTTCAAATTGTTTAACGCTTATAATATGGGCGCCGCGGAAATCCATGTATAGTTTAATGGCGCTCCCCCGTGAGTGGGAAGCTTTCTTTTTAGCCTTTTAAAAACAGAATGATAGTACTACAAATCAGGGTTAGAGACGACCGGGAATAGCTGATTCGTAGGTAGTATTCCATTAAGGTACTATTTTCTACCATTTAGTCAGAATGATTGAAATGTACTGTTGTATTGGCCTTCTGAATAGCGACAAGTCGGAATAGTTATGAATGACCCGTCTATCTTTTGGTACGATTTTGAAACCTATGGTGACGATCCACGACGAGATCGAGCGTCCCAATTCGCTGGCATTCGTACAGATGAAGCTCTAAACATAATAGGCGAACCGCTGGTACTTTATTGCAAACCATCTGATGATTTCTTGCCTGGTCCCATCGCCTGTCAGATTACTGGAATAACTCCCCAACACGCTCAAACCCATGGAGTAAACGAAGCCGAATTTATCAAAAGCATTAACGATGAGCTGAGTGAGCCCCAAACCTGTGTGGCAGGCTATAATAATATACGTTTCGATGACGAGCTCACCCGTCAGCTCCTGTACCGTAATTTTTTCGATCCCTATGAGAGAGAATGGAAGAATGGCAACTCCCGCTGGGACATCATTGACATGGTGCGGCTGTGTGCCGCCACCCGACCAGATGGCGTGGCTTGGCCAAAGAACGAAGACGGGACTAACAGTTTTAAATTGGGGAAAATGACGGAGGCGAACGGGATTGAGCATAAAGGGGCGCACGACGCATTGGTTGATGTGTTGGCTACGATAGAAGTGGCTAGGCTGATTAAAAAACATCAGCCTAAGCTGTTCGATTATATTTATCAGCTGCGAGACAAACGGCGCGTTCAGGCAGAAATAGATCTTGATAACCGCAAACCCGTGCTCCACATATCAGCCACATACCCATCTCAATTGGGGTGCCTAGCCTTGGTGATGCCCCTGTGCATTCATCCTACGAATAGCAACGGGATAATCGTTTATGACCTGAGAGAAAATCCCAGAGACTGGATAGCTCTTTCCGCGGATGAAATTCGTGCTCGTGTTTATACCCCTGCAGACCAGTTATCCGAAGGTATAAAACGGGTTGCACTCAATATTATCTACATTAACAAGTGCCCGATTGTGACTTCGCCGGCTGTACTAGATCCAGTTCGTGCAGATCTCTATGAGGTGGACTTTGAAATTTGTCGAAAGCATTGGGAACTGATACAGAATAGTCCTAATATCGGGAACAAAATCAAGACTGTATTTCAGGAAGGAAAGCTCGAGCGAGAGACTGACCCTGATTACATGATCTACAGCGAAGGGTTTTTCTCCGATAATGATCGCAGTCTGATGCAGACCGTGCGCGCCACTAGCCCAAACGATCTGGCCAGAATAGATTTACCTTTTCGAGACAAGCGATTGCACGAGATGTTATTCCGGTATCGAGCTCGAAACTACCGCGGATCGCTTAATCAAAGCGAGCTTGAACGGTGGAATCGCTTCCGCTTGCAGAGGCTCACCAATGAATATGCCCGTCAACGTTACGAAAGTGACATGCAACTAGCTATGCAAAGGGAGGGAGAAAACAGCAGCCAAGTTCTCTCTGATTTACAAAATTATGTAGACTCGCTGACTACAAATATCTAGATCGCCGGTTCGGGTGCTCTTAAACAGGCAAGCAAGATTAACACTACTCGCCTTGTTCGTATCTTGTTTTAATTACATTTCCAACTTCGGTGTCTTGGCTAGATTTTCCTTGAGGTTTCGTTCAATGTTAGCCTAGACTTATAATCAATTATTAATGGATGCTGGAGAGTGCATCGCATATCGAAAATTAGTAATAGCTAATCTAACAATGTGTAAGCAAACCTTTTTCTGTATCAGGCCGAAAAGTCTTCTCGTTTTTATCGTGTTGTCCACTATTCCTCTAAAAAACTATCCAGCAGATAATGTCATATTGATCACCCTTGATGGTTTGAGGTGGCAGGAGGTATTTAGGGGGCTAGATGTTCGACTCGTCTCCAATAAAGAGTATGTAGATCAAAGTGAATTATTAATGAACCAATTTTGGCGTGAATCTGAAGCTGAGCGCGCAGAAACTTTATTACCATTTCTACACAACACTGTATTTAGTAAAGGCAGTTATGTCGGAAATCGTAATGTTGGTTCATGCGCTGCGGTAAGCAATCCTTGGCATTTCTCTTACCCAGGCTACTCGGAAATACTAAGTGGGGTGGTGAGTGAAGCCATCGATTCCAACTCCAAAATACCCAACCCGGAAACTACTGTTCTGGAATTTCTTGATAAGTTGCCTGACTACCAGGGCAAGACCGCAGCTTTTGCGTCTTGGGACGTCTTTCCCTATATATTCAATGTTGCTCGAAGTGGGTTGCACGTAAACGCGTATGGTTTGGAACCGAATCCTGCAGATGATTCTGAACGGTTTCTAAACAATCTATATCTGAACATACCGACACCTTGGCCAACGGTGCGTAACGACGCCTTTACCCATCAGTATGCGATTTATTACTTACGGCGCGAAAAGCCTAGGTTTTTGTATATCGGGTATGGTGAGACGGATGATTTTGCACACGATGGTAAGTACGATGAATACATTCTGGCAGCGCATCGCACCGATCGGTTTATACGAGAGATTTGGGATATGGTGCAGTCAACTAATGGTTACCGAGACAATACAGTATTATTTGTAACAGTCGATCATGGGCGCGGTGAAGAACCAGTTGAGACTTGGATGCATCATGCTAGTGGGTTTTCTAATAGTGGTCAGCATAAAAATGGTGTGGAGGGCTCTGAAGCGGTATGGATGGCCGCCATTGGTCCGGGAATCGCAACGGCCGGACTCATCGAAACAGGTGGTAACTGCCTTACCTCAAATCGCATCGCAGCAACACTCCTTGAAGTACTTGGAGAAGACTACCAACGCATTAATTCTGCAATGGGTGCCCCATTGCAGGAATTCCTGAAATAAGAGAACTCCTCGTTCGTTGTCTATTGCAAATAGCCCGTGAAAACACAATGAAAATTAGAAAGAAAAGCGCCTATGGCCCTGAGGGATTTGTACAGTCGGTACAGAAATTGATGCTATGGGAATTTGCTACAATAATCAGCTAGCGTGATCGAAATGTATTGTCGACCGACTAAATGTCTATAAGGTTTTGTGATAAGGCATTTCTTGTT
This sequence comes from Pseudomonadales bacterium, assembly GCA_022447905.1. Taxonomy (GTDB): domain Bacteria; phylum Pseudomonadota; class Gammaproteobacteria; order Pseudomonadales; family Pseudohongiellaceae; genus UBA9145. Next base: position 6,251 of record JAKUTG010000020.1, read on the forward strand.
TATTAAGAAAAACAAATTGGGCAGGTTAGAATTCACTTACTACGATTTTATAGAAGAAAATAGAGTGATTAAATTAAATAAATAACTGTAAATTTAGGGAAAAATATTGGATAAATTCGAAGATATCAGACCTTACCAGGACCACGAGATCCGGCCTGTACTGGATAAACTGGTCACGAATCCTGAATTTCTCAGTAGCATTGCAACCTTTTATTTTCCCCGTTTGACAGGCCTGCTTCCAAACCTTATGACGAATGCTGCTCGTAACAAACTAAAGAAACAGCTTAAAGCTGTTCACAACGTGAAAACCATGCAGGATGTGATTGCGGAATACATGGACAAGATGATTCACGATACCACGACTAAGTTAACGCACTCCGGATTGGAAAATCTAGATGAAGACAAGGGGTATTTGTTTATTAGCAATCATCGAGATATTACAATGGACCCGGCATTCGTGAATTACGTCCTCTACCATGCAGGTTATGAAACTCTCCAGATAGCTGTCGGCGATAACCTACTGAAAAAACCTTTCGTGACAGATTTGATGCGGCTAAATAAGAGTTTTATTGTCAAACGCTCGCTGAAAGGTCGTGAGTTACTGAGGTCTTTGAGCCTGCTGTCTGAATACATCCATTATTGTATTAAAAACAAAAGCAATGTCTGGATCGCTCAGCGCGAGGGCAGGGCGAAGGACGGTATTGACAAGACTGATCCGGCATTGCTCAAAATGCTAGCCATGGCAAATCGCAGGCTCTCGCTCGGTGGCAGCCTGAAGGACTTGCATATAGTGCCAGTTGCAATTTCATATGAATATGATGCTTGTGATGTATTAAAGGCTGAGGAGCTATATACGGTGGAGAATACCGGTAGATTTTTGAAGACGGATCGGAGTGATATTCATTCAATCGTCACGGGTATGATCGGTTTTAAAGGCCGAGTTGATGTCACTTTCGGAAAAGAGTTGCAGATAAACAATGATGATCCAGAAGAAATAGCAGCAGAAATAGACCACCAGATTCTGGAGAACTACAAGCTACACGACATCAATTTCTTGGCCTTGGAGAGATTAAGGCAAGATGGCTTGATCTCTCCAAATCGATTGAGTGGTCAAATCACGAAACGCAACATCTCAAATGTGTCTTACAATAAGTTTAAAAAACGCTTCGAATCTATCAATCCCAAGCTGCACAAACATTTTCTCTTCAGTTATGCCAATCCGATACTTACCAAGCACCAAGCCTGAATAATCAAGTCGGACCTTCTATATGGTTCAGAGAAGTTTTTTAACGGCTTGTGCCAAGCGCTGGGAAAGCTGCTTTCGTGCTATGTCTTCTACCGGGCCTATACAGAAACCATGTAATTCAGCATCCATCGCGTAGCGCGCATTTTCTTTTTGGTTCGGCTTTCTTTGTCCAAAGCCGTTCTTGAGTTGTTCAAGCTGAATCTGCATACGCATTGCCTGATCTTCTTTGGGAGTTTCGATATTGGCGCGCACTTCCAATTCGATGCAAAGTCTACGAACGTCTTGTTCGGCTATGCGGGCAAGTTTTAGCAGACTTTCACGTGACTCTGCGTCAAGTAGTTGCTGTAGCCGCGATTGTAATGTCAGATCATACTCGGTGTTAACACTTGTTTTGATGCTCTCCCAGCTGCTTTTGTTCAGACTGTTTTTGATCTGGGTGAATTTTATTTGGCCTTTGCTGTTTAATAATTTCTGCTCAAAGACTTCTAGTAACTGAGCCTTTGCGAGAATGGAATCTTTCAGTTGTTGGTATTTCTTGTTGGGTAGTGTTTTGTATCGGGCATCGATTTTCTTTTTGATATTGTTAAACCGATTTATTATTTTTCCGCGTCGTTTACGAACCTCAGGGCTAAGTGAGTCGAAAAATTGTTGTGTTAAGTCCTGAAATTCACCACGAGCGACTCTGAAGGAGCCATCATCAAGTTCTAATAAAGAATCTAATGATTTCGCCACCTTGCCTAGAATTTTGTCGGCTCTTTCAAGCGTTTCTTTCAGGGCCGCGGTCGCTTGGGTTTGTACGGCAAAAATCTTGTCACAGGCGGATCTGAAACTTTCCCAATATTTTTTATCGTCCTTGTATGATGTAGGGCCAATCTTCTTCCAGGATTGTTGAAGTTGTTTGGCTTCGTTCATGGCTTTTTGCTCATCTTCAACTGTGGCGAGTTTTTGTACTTGTGCGATGAGTTCCAGTTTTTTTCGAGTATTGTCACGCTGGGACATTTTTCGTAACCGGCGCAAGTGCTTTAGGACACCGTAGTAGCGTTTTTGTAGACTTTTAATCTTGGATTGCTCGACTGGGGCATAGATTTCCCATTCCTTTTCAGTTGCGGTAAGCAACTTATTCAGCTGAGATATATTGACGGTTTGTTCATTAAGTTCAGCCAGATATTTTTCCAGTTGCTCACAGATTTCTCGGCGTTTCCGCAGGTTAGATGCCATGAGCTGCTTGCGTTCTTTAAAATAAGCCTTGCAGGGCTCATAAGCCCGATCAGAAAACTGTTTGAATTCTTTCCACAATGTTTCGTTTTGATTGGATAGGCCCAGAGATTTCCATTCTTTGTGCATGGCAGCAATGTATCGCGAACGATCAGAAGCATGCATACGAGACTTAGCCAGGTGCTGCATCTGCTTAATTAATTCTTTTTTCTTTTCTGTGACTGCGAAAGTTTTCCAGTCTCTCAGGTCATTAAGCTTATTCTTGAATTGATTAGCTTTGGTCTTTAACACTGCCTTATTTTTGCCGCTGGTATTACTAATGTTTCCTTGGATCTTATCCCAGGCCGGTAACGCTTCGTGGGACCGGCCTTCATCCAGGGCATCCTTTAACAATTTCAGGAGGTTAAGTGTGTTTTCCTTGAGTTGTTTCTGGTGAGCACGATTCTTTTCAAACATTTCTGAAATTTTGCTATATATCGTCTCTGTTAGCTCGTCGAGCTCTTTAGAAGACTTATCAATCAGTTTGTGTATTTGGCTGAGCTTATTGCGGGCCGCATTCAGTCTAACGATATTTTTGAAACTGAGTCTGCTTATCTCTTTTTTCAGGTTGTGCAATTCGATTTCTGGGTTCAATTGAATAGCTAAAGGTGGTTGTTTTGCAGTACCGATATTTTTGGTCGCTATGTTGCCGCCCACCTTTCCAGAATCCGGTTCGGCGGATTCGTCAGCGCTGCTTGCTTCTGTGCTTGCTTTAAGGCTGTCGAGGCGCTGACGGACCGTTTTGAAGACTGTCTTGTCTTTATCCCGTACCTGTTCATACAGCTCTATCAATAATGATTTATCGCTTATAGCAAGAGCAGCATTCTTGCGGGTATATACGCTTTTGGCGGACAAGCAAAGATCTATTAGGTCCGTTCCATCCTCAAGAAGTGGTACCAGTGTTTCGGCAGTAGTTCGGGAGCGCGTAAGCAAAAGCACCTGCTTTAGAGCCTGAGCAGGCAACTGTTTAGCAATAGCTAATCGTTCTGGTTCAGCTATACCTACATCAATGTTACCCGCTAGGATATCCCGATATTCGTTAACGATTGCTTTTGCCACTAGCTGCTCCAGTTCAAGTATTCGTTTCTTGTGGTCCATGTGTTCCCAAGACGTGGTTTTTATATGAGCTGTGGACATAGTGGTCATAGATGCTTCTGGGTGATTTGGGCGCTTCCCAAAGAGGCACAAGTTTAACAGAACTTCTTTCTTTCGTAAGTTGCGTGGCTTGAGGTTAAACTATAGTTTGCCACCATCAGTTGGGCTATGGATTTTTCATCAAATAAGAGTATCGATGTTAGAATTCAAGCCATTCTTGTCTATACATACCGATTTACAGCAAGGATCACAAAGAATGTTGGCGGAAGAAGTAAAAGAAAGAATCCAGTCCTTCTACCGCCAGCTTCTCGAATCCCGTGATCTCACTCCGCGATACGGGCAACGGCAAATGATAGCGGAGATTGCAAAAACACTTTCCGTACTTGCTGGTAATGAACCCGCAGAACCGCCGATCTGTGTCGTTGAAGCAGGTACCGGTACCGGCAAGACGCTCGCTTACTTGCTCTCGGTAGTCCCGCTTGCTCAGATGCTTGGTTATAAGGTTATTTTATCCACCGCGACGGTAGCGCTGCAGGAGCAGGTTGTTTTCAAAGATATTCCTGAAATTTTGGAAGGTAGTGACCTAGATTTTAGCTTCACACTCGCGAAGGGCAGAGGTCGTTACGTTTGTTTGTCTAAGTTAGACCTGCTGTTGCAGGGTAATGACAGCCTGCAGGCGATGATGGACTTATACGGAGAAGAGCTGGAACATCCCATTGATGGCGATCAGTCTCTTTATGCTGAGATGCTGGATGCCCTCACTAGCGGCGACTGGCAAGGTGATCGCGATGATTGGGAAAAACCTGTTTCCGATACTAATTGGCGGCCGCTCACTGTCGACCGGTATCAGTGTACCGGACCGAAATGCAGCCATTTTCGAAACTGCTGCTTTTATAGGGCGCGGAATAAATTGGATCGTGTTGATTGCATCATTGTTAATCATGACCTCGTATTGACAGATCTGGCTATGGGGGGAGGCGCTATTCTCCCGGAACCAGACAAGTGTCTTTACATCTTCGATGAGGCGCATCAGCTACCTCTTAAAAGTAATAATCATTTTTCATCATTTACACGTATTAAGGCAAACCAGGAATGGCTGGAGAGAAGCGATAACTTGTTGCAACAGTTAGTTAAGGAGGATTTTTTGCAAGAGGACCAACGGGCGCAGCTGCTGAAGCTTACTACTGGGATTAGGGAGTCTCTGAACGAAAGCTGGGTGGTCATAGAACAGATACTGGGGTCACTGGTGAGCCTTGGTAATTATGAAAATAAATCCCAATATGTTTTTCAATTAGGACAGATACCTGATGAACTTAAAGCACTGGCTACGGACCTGGCGAACCGGTTTACCAGTTTGAACAGTGCCTTCCAGGGCATTGCAGAAAACATGCGCCAAGAACTGGATGAAATTGAAAATCCAACGCGCAGAGAATTCGTGGAACAGTGTTATCCATTATTGGGAAGAAATATTAACAGGGCCCAAGGGAATCTGGAGCTGTGGTCAAGCTACGCAGCTGAAGACGCAGCAGGGCAGGTGCCCTTTGCACGCTGGCTCAGTACTACCGAAAACGAAACGGGTAGAGACATTGGGCTTTCGTCAAGCCCTGTATTGGCGGCCGATAATCTGCAAAAGCACTTATGGCAATGCTGCGGTGGTGCAGTGTTGACTTCGGCTACCCTATCAGCCCTAGGTCAGTTCGACATGCTTAAAATGCGAGCTGGCTTGCCCGCACATACCCGCTTCTTTGCTATTCCGAGCCCGTTTGATTTTGCTAACTCTGCCACTTTTGTAGTGCCGAGAATGCGTTGTGATCCATCTGATCAGGACAAGCATACTGATACAATTGTGAAGGCGCTTCCTGATTTACTGGGACCAGAACCTGCAGCTTTAATGTTGTTTTCCAGCAGGCGTCAGATGCAGGATGTCATGCAGTCTTTACCGAATGAATTGCGTAATTTGGTCTTGTGTCAGGATGATTTCCAGAAAATCCAATTGCTCAAATATCATCGTCAACGCATCGATAATGGAGAAGGCAGTATTATATTTGGGCTCTCCAGTTTTGCAGAGGGCATCGATTTGATGGGGAAATATTGTACCCACGTATTGATTGCCAAAATTCCCTTTGCTGTCCCAAATGATCCTATTGAAATGACTTTGTCCGCGTGGGTAGAGCGGCAGGGATTGAATGCTTTTATGACTTTGGCTGTGCCCGATGCAGCCTTTCGTCTAGTGCAGGCTAGTGGCAGATTATTACGTAGCGAAACCGATAAAGGGCAGATTACCCTATTTGACGAACGAATCATCAATCGAAGTTATGGAAAAAAAATACTAGGCTCTATGCCGCCTTATCGGCAAGAAATTTTCGAACGCGATGTATCTCGGGAAGAAAATATTTAGCGTGGGTAGTTTTTGTTGGCGCGAGGCTTGAGATGAGACAAGTAATACGCCGCACTGGTTCCTGCTAGAACACCTAGGATGGTGGTGATAAGCACACTCCCAAGTATCGGGCCGAGACCCATCCCAACGATAAAGCCTATGGTTAAACAGAACGCGTAAGTATCCTTAATGCTAGTTTTCCTGGATTTTTTAGACATAACAGGCCTCCAATCAGTTCGCTTGATCCACTCGGCGTATAGAGTAGATTACAGTGCTTAACTGGGAGCTACGCAACGGATCAATCGGCTGTTCCCCAATAGCGTCTACCACTTCCATGCCTTCGACCACCTTGCCTATAACAGTGTGCTTACCTGTTAACCAGGGTGAATCATCAAGAGTAATGAAAAATGCTGTTTCATTGCTGTCTGGGCCCTGATTGGCAAGAGCAACGATGCCGCGGGAAATTGCCCGCGTTGGGTGGTCGGTTGTGAAGCGAAAACCCAGGTTTTCGTAAACTTCTTTTACTGAAAGGTTCTCCAGTATCTCCAGCACCTCGTACTGTTTCTTTTGTAACTCTAATTCGCTAACTATATTCATTTTTTGGTATAAAGGTTTTAGTATTAGTTCTTCGAAATCGATGCGATTACAGATATTAAGCAGTTCGTTGAATACGCCGTTAGTGTTTAACGCCGTTTGGTTTCCTAGCCCCAGCGCGTCGGCGTTTATCTCATCTTTCAATACCTGTTGAGGTGCGCCTGGAGGATTATGAAGTGGTGGGCCTGCTTGAATCAAAAAGCCCGGCACCACGTGATGAAATCGTATGCCATCAAAGTGACGTGGTCGAAAAGCTGTTTCGGTAATGGGATCAAAAATTTCGACTTCGCCATCTGCTAGCGCGACGAAATTTTCCACATTGTTTGGGGCTTCGTTCGGAAACAGCTCGATAAAGATCGTGCCTTGAGTAGTGGTTACCTGTAACAACGGATTGAGCGAATTTTCCATCGCCTGTTTCGCCGTTAGAACATCTGCATGTATGTTCGTGTAAACCAAGCCTAATAGCGCGGATGTAAAAGAGAAAACAATGGAAGCGAGTCGAGTCATGATAAGTGCCTACTGCACTAAGCGGTGGTCTTTTGGTAGATTTTTAGATATCCAGATGGCCAGTTTGTGACGCATATTCTTTACGTCGTGATGTTGCGTAGCCAGAGGCTGAATAACCTTATCTTTTACAAGGAGCAGATAGATTGCGCGTACCTTTAAATCAATATGATCAGTGGCTTCAAATTTGCCGGCACCGCGTCCTTCGAAATATCGAGTTCCTACCCTTATCGCTTCTTTTAAAAGTTCGGTCTCGTTTTTTAGTTTCTTAAGGTTCATGATTTTTCAGCAGCTATTCACAATAGAAGCAGTTCACGCTCCAGTCTGCCGGATGACACTAATGACTATATTGAAGATTGTAGGCGTAAATCTATGAGCTGCGCAATAACTTGTCTGATGGTTTAGGAGGAACGGGATTGATATCGGCTTAGATCGAAAGGTGTGTCAACATCCCAGAGTATCGCCGGGTCATTGATTTCCAGCTTCACTGCGGCTTCGGTGTGTTGGCAAATTACAGAGCGTGCTCCTGAGTCTCCCGTTAATGTTTTTAATTCCCCGAAAAACTCTCTGCCGAATCCCACCGGGTTGCCCGGTTTATTTTTGTAGGTGGGGATAATAATTTTGTTGCTGGTGAGGTTATCGGCCAGCATTTGGTATGTGTTTTGCCCGATGAAAGGCATGTCCGCTAGGCAGATTAGACAGGCGTCCCAGTGTTCTATCTTACTAATTCCGTAAGCCAAACTAGCGCCCATGCCTCGTTTGGCTTGGTCAAAAACATGGATCGGGAAACTGTAACTGGTGATTTGGTCCGGCATACCTGGTCGGGTTACTACTACAACTGAATCGATTGCGGCACAAATGCGCAGCAAAGTTTGTTCAAAGACCGTGAGGCCGTTTTCGAGCTCAGCGAACAGCTTAATACTGCCAAATCGATTGCTAAAGCCTGCAGCGAGGACTAGGGCACCAATATTACAGGTCATAACGAAAAAATATCTTGAGGGGGAAAAAAAGTCGTTGCCAACAGAGTGGCAACGACAAAACGAGATAGGTACTACTAGTGCAGGGTCTTGCTGCTCTTACGAACGGGTTCAGTCTCCTGTTGCTTAATTTCAACGACAAAACTCTCTCTTTGCTGGCTCTTGCTTTTTTGCTGTGACTTGTAAGATGGAAGTTCGGTTTCCTCGTTAGTCTGCGGTTGCGCCTGCAGCCCAGATTGTTTTCCCACTTGTTGCGCTTCAGTCTGATCTTTCAGTTGATCGCTTAAGTGCTGGCGCAGCCGATTAACGACATTGGTCATTACCTCAATAGTCTGGCTAAGTTGTTCTAGGGTGACTAAAGTCCTTTCTGGGTCGTTGTCTAGATGCTTTTCTTCACTCATTGCTGCTTCCTCGTATGAGCTGTAACTCTCTGTTGCCGTTAACCGGTATCTTATTAGCTCAATGCAGTAGTAACCCTAATCCCAAGACAACGCGCCACCTGTTTGATACTCAATCACTCGAGTTTCAAAGAAATTTTTCTCCTTCCGTAAATCCATTATTTCCGACATCCATGGAAATGGATTCGAGACGCCCTTGAACCGTTCTGGCAGTCCGATCTGTACGAGACGTCGATTAGCGATGAACTTGAGATATTCCTCCATCATAACGGCGTTCATACCAAGCACGCCGCGCGGCATGGTATCCCTTGCGTATTCGATTTCAAGCTGAGTAGCTTGCAGAATCATTTGGGTGGAGTGCTCCTTAATCTCATTGTTCCACAGTTGCGGGTTTTCCAGCTTAATTTGGTTGATCATGTCGATGCCGAAATTCAGATGCATTGACTCATCACGCAGGATGTACTGAAACTGTTCCGAAGTGCCGGTCATCTTGTTGCGTCGACCCATAGAGAGAATCTGAGTAAATCCACAATAGAAGAAAATGCCTTCCAGACAACAGTAAAAAGCTATCAGGTTTTTCAGCAAATCTTGGTTTGTTTCTAGGGTGCCAGTTTTGAAATTAGGATCGCTGAGGACCTGAGTGTACTTAAGCCCCCAAGAGGCCTTCTTCGCCACTGATGGTATTTCGTGGTACATGTTGAATATCTCGCCTTCGTCCATTGCTAAGGACTCAATGCAGTACTGATAGGCATGAGTATGGATCGCTTCTTCGAAAGCCTGGCGCAGAATGTATTGCCGACATTCAGGATTGGTAACTAAACGATAAATGGCCAATACTAGATTGTTAGCAACTAGTGAGTCAGCGGTAGCAAAGAAGCCCAGATTACGCTGAACTATCAAACGCTCGTCTTGGGTTAAGCCATTCGGGTTTTTCCATAGCGCGATGTCCGCATTCATATTGATTTCTTGTGGCATCCAGTGATTAGCGCAGCCGTCTAGGTATTTCTGCCATGCCCAGTCATATTTGAAAGGAACCAGTTGGTTCAAATCTGCTCGGCAATTTATCATACGTTTGTCATCAACCTTTACGCGCTGCGTTGATCCTTCTAATTCTTCTAGGCCGGGTGATATATCTAGAGACTTCAGGTCGCTAATTGCTTGTTGCAAAGCATCAGCATTGTTTTTCTCATCAGCCGCATCAAGCGTCGCTTGATAGTCTGCAGGCTGAGCCTCGGGGATTATCGGAATGGAAGCCGGCTCACTCGGCTGGATTTCACTGATTACCGAGGGCTGCTCTATTTTTGCTTTGCTTACAGGAGCCAGATTGTCTTCCTGATGAAATTCATCCCATGACAACATAACGCACCTCGATAATTTTACTCATTTCACTCACTATGCTTAGCTTTTGTAGTCTCTATTTCTAGTTATCTTTCTGTTTCGTGATAACTTGTGCTCTTTTCCTTAAAACAATTAATTTCAGCTAGCTTTTGGCTATTGGCAAGCCTCACAATCTGGGTCATCCAGTGAGCAGACCATTGGCACTGGGACGGTTTCGTTCGATACCTTGTTTAGGCTGTTGTCTGAAACGGTTGATTTCTCTGTTGTGGTGGCAGCAAGCGCTCGAAGATAATAAGTGGTCTTCAAGCCACGTAGCCAAGCCATGCGGTAAGTGATATCAAGCTTTTTTCCGCTGGCCTCCGCCACATAGAGATTTAGCGACTGAGCCTGGTCAATCCATTTCTGTCGTCGGCTGGCTGCGTCCACTAACCAACGTGGTTCCATTTCGAACGCTGTGGCGTAGAGGTGTTTGATCTCATTTGGGACGCGGTCGATCTTCTGTACACTTCCTTCGTAATACTTTAGGTCATTGACCATGACATCGTCCCACAGGTTTAGTTTCTTTAGATCATTGACCAGGTACGGGTTCACGACTGTGAATTCGCCCGACAGGTTGGATTTCACATACAGATTCTGGTACGTGGGCTCAATCGACGCGGAAATGCCACTAATATTGGCAATTGTCGCGGTGGGCGCTATCGCTAGCACGTTGGAATTACGCATGCCTGTTTGCTTAATACGCGCACGCAAGTTGTCCCAGTCCAATCTCTGTTCCATATTAACGTCAAAGAAATCCTCACCGCGTGTTTCTCTTAATATCTTCAGAGAGTCGATCGGGAGAACACCCTGATCCCACAGTGAACCTTCGTAGGAATCATAGCGGCCGCGCTCTTTCGCTAGTTCGGTAGAAGCACTGACAGCGTAATAACTGATCATCTCCATGGAGACGTCGGCAAATTCAACGGCTTGCTCGGAGGCATAAGGTATGCGCTGTTTATACAGCGAGTCCTGGAAGCCCATGATGCCCATGCCGATGGGTCTGTGCTTAAGGTTAGAGTTCTCAGCCTGCGGCACCGAGTAGTAGTTAATGTCAATGACGTTATCTAGCATCCTGACCGCCGTGGTAATAGTATTTTTAAGTTTTTCCTGGTTGAGTCCGCTCTGCTCAACGTGGTTCACTAAGTTTATTGAACCCAAGTTGCATACTGCAATTTCGTCTTGGCTGGTATTGAGGGTAATCTCAGTACACAGATTGGAGGAATGGATTGTTCCTTTGTGTTGCTGGGGTGACCGCGCGTTGCAGGCATCTTTAAATGTGATCCAGGGATGTCCAGTTTCGAAGAGCATGGAAATCATTTTGCGCCACAGGTCCGTAGCCTTTATGGTTTTGTAGGGTGTGATTTGACCGGCAGTAGCTTGACGTTCGTATTCTTCATAAGCGTCTTCAAAAGCTTTACCATGAAGTTCATGCAGCTCTGGTACAGTATTAGGTGAAAATAGGGTCCAGTCTTGGTCTTTGAATACACGTTTCATAAATAAATCCGGTATCCAATTCGCTGTATTCATGTCGTGCGTGCGACGTCGGTCATCACCTGTGTTCTTACGCAGCTCGAGAAATTCTTCAATATCGAGGTGCCATGTTTCAAGGTAGGAACATACGGCACCTTTGCGTTTGCCCCCTTGATTGACGGCAACGGCGGTGTCGTTGACGACCTTAAGGAAGGGGACTACGCCTTGAGACTTCCCATTGGTGCCCTTGATGTGGGCTCCAAGTGCTCGGACCGGAGTCCAGTCATTGCCTAGTCCACCGGCCCACTTAGAAAGCATGGCATTATCTCGAATCGACGAATAGATACCACGTAGATCGTCAGGCACCGTTGTAAGAAAACAAGAAGAAAGTTGCGGTCGTAGCGTGCCTGAGTTGAATAGTTGAGGTGTGGATACCGTGTAATCGAAACTAGAAATCAGGTTGTAGAACTCAATGGCTCTCTGTTCGCGATTGTCCTCTTTAGACGCTAGACCCATGGCAACCCGCATGAAAAACACCTGTGGCAGTTCGAAACGAATACCTTCACTTTGGATAAAGTAACGGTCATAGAGTGTTTGCAGGCCTAGGTAGGTGAACTGCTGGTCACGCTCGGCTTGTAGGGCTTCGCCTAAAAGGCCCAAATCGAATTCAAGTAGAAGCGGTGAAAGCAGGTCTAGTTCAACCCCTTTTTCGATATAAGGTTTCAGTGTTGCGGCGTAACGGTAGTGCATTTCCGACTGGGTAGCGGCTTCGGCGATACCTAAAAAATTCAGGGCTTCCGAGCGCAGTGTATCCATTAAGAGGCGAGCGGTAACGTAAGAATAGTTCGGATCCTTTTCGACCATGGTGCGCGCTGTCATTACCAAAGAAGTGCGCACGTCCTCCATCTTCACCCCGGGATAAAGGTTCCTTAGTGTCTCGTCGTAAATAGCATCCCCCGAAACGTCTTCGAGACCTCCGCAAGCTTCAGTGATGATGGTAAGTAATCGCTTGGTATCCAACGGGCCTTGGTGCCCATCCTTGAAAGTAACGTTGATCTCGGGGTGTTTGGGTTGTTCTGCTTCTAGCTTCTGCTCGCGTAGCCGATTGTGTTCG